>JABSSR010000416.1 GCA_013213965.1 Verrucomicrobiales bacterium
AGTTCACGCAATCACGGATGGGCGGGATTCGTCACCTACAGGAGCTCAGGAGTATTTATCTTGTTGTGAGGATGAACTAGGTAAGATCGGGGCTCGGATTTCTACAGTAATTGGTAGGTATTATGCCATGGATCGTGATCGTCGATGGGATCGAAGTAAGTTAGCTTGGGATGCGATTGTTCATGGTCGAGGTGAAGGTGTTGAGGTTTTGCCTTCTGAGGCTGTCACAATTAAGTATGCTTCAGATAAAACGGATGAGTTTTTGCCTCCTATGATATTTGATGAACATGAAAAGCAGCGTATCCATGACGGTGATGTTGTTTTATGGTTTAATTTTCGAGCTGACCGAGCGCGTCAAATTTCAGAAGCTTTTCTATTTAATGATTTTGATGGTTTTGATCGCGAAGTGTTACCTGATGTTCATTATTATACATTAACTGAATATGATGAGAAATATGATTGTCAGATTGTATTTCCCTCTGAAAAACTAGATGACGTTTTAGGATCTGTTGTTAGTGCTTCCGGAAAAAAACAGCTCCGTATAGCGGAAACTGAGAAGTATCCTCATGTTACTTATTTTTTTAACGGCGGCGAAGAGACTCCATTTAATGGAGAGGACCGTGTTATTGTACCTTCTCCAAAAGTGGCTACATACGATCTGCAACCAGAAATGAGTGCGCCAAAGGTGACTAAAGAGGTTATATCAAGGTTGCAAGATTATGATCTTGTAATTCTTAATTTCGCTAACCCTGACATGGTTGGTCATACTGGAGTAGTTGAAGCGGCTGAGAGAGTGGTGAATACTATTGATAGTTGCCTAGAACAAGTGATTGATGAAGTGATTAGGCTTGGAGGTAAGGCGCTTGTGACGTCTGACCATGGTAACTGCGAGCAAATGATAAAAGATGACGGCTCGCCACATACTGCTCATACCACTAATTTGGTGCACTTGGTTTATGTTGCACAGGATGCTGGAGAAATAGAATTGCGAGATGGGATCCTTGCTGATATTGCACCAACTATTCTGGACATGCTTGGTCTCGAAGTTCCTAATTCAATGTCTGGTTCTTCTCTTGTTTCGACGGAAAGTTAAGATATTTTTTAGTATTGCTTCACTGCCCTTGATCTTCTTAAAGATATGGCTAGTTTACATCATTAATTAAACAACCCCGTGGTGTAATGGTAACACAACGGTTTTTGGTATCGTTATTCAAGGTTCGAATCCTTGCGGGGTTGCCAGAAGTCTTTTTTGGATAAGATAGACTTATTTAGTGATTCGATTTGAAAGATTTGTATAAGAACTTGCGCAATTCTCCAAATGACTTAAAGTCGCATCCCTTTCCTCTTAATTTGTTGGTGTTCCGTTGTTTTAGAGGAAATAAATCCGGGACATTTAAGTCATAAATTAACTATCAACTTAACCTTACAAACCCAATCCTATGAGCACTGAATTACTTGCTCTCATTGATAAGTCCTTCCGTGATATCCGAGAAGGCTCGATCGTAATCGGTCGTATTCTTGAAATTCAACCTCAAGTCGTTCTGGTTGACATTGGCTACAAGTCAGAAGGAGTCATTCCTGTTTCAGAATTTGAAGATGAGGAAATAGAAGTTGGTAAAGAAATTGAAGTTCTCTTAGAGCGTTTAGAGAACGACGAAGGAATGATTGTGCTTTCTAAAGAGAAAGCAGCTCATAAGCAGAATTGGGATAAGATTGTTAAGGTATTCCATGATGGAGGCTTGGTTAAAGGTAAAGTAAAGACTGTCGTTAAAGGTGGTCTGATGGTGAATGTTGGAGTTGAAGCTTTCTTGCCTGGTTCACAGATTGATATTATACCGCCTAAGGATCTTACTGAATATGTAGGAAACATATATGAGTTTAAGATCGTTAAAATTAATGATGAACGCAAAAATGTTGTTCTTAGTCGTCGAGAGGTAATCGAAGCAGAGCGTGCTGAACAGCGTCAAGCTTTCCTTCAAGAAGTTAATGCTGGGGATGAGGTTGAAGGTTTTGTTAAAAACATTACTGATTTCGGAGCGTTCATCGATCTTAAAGGAATGGATGGCCTTCTCCATATAACAGATATGAGTTGGGGTCGGGTGAATCATCCTAGTGAGATGCTTACCATTGCTCAACCTATAAAAGTACAGATATTGGAGGTTGATAAAGAAAAGGAGAGGGTGTCTTTAGGTCTTAAGCAAATGACACCAAATCCATGGGAAGATATTGAGAATAGGTTTCCTGTTGGAGATCAGGTTAAGGGTAAAATTACAAAGCTTGTTCCTTATGGTGCTTTCGTTGAGGTTGCTGTGGGAGTTGAAGGGTTAATACATGTTTCTGAATTATCATGGACGAAACGAATTACTAGGCCTTCAGATGTGCTGGAGTTGGGACAAGAAATTGAATCAGTCGTTTTAGGTATTAACATTGAAGAGCAGAAAATCTCCTTGGGAGTTCGTCAGTTAGAGCCGAACCCATGGGACAATGTTGAGAGTCGTTTCCCAATAGGAAGCATGATTAAAGGAGAAGTTAGAAATCTTACACCTTATGGCGCATTTATTGAGCTGGAAGATGGTATTGATGGAATGGTTCACGTTTCTGATCTTAGTTGGACACGCAAGATTAATCATCCAAGCGAAACCCTTAAGAAAGGGGATGAGATAGAGGCGATTGTTCTAGAAATAGACAAAGAAACTCAGCGTATCAGCCTAGGTGTTAAGCAACTAGAAAAAGACCCTTGGGAAGAAATCGGCAAACGCTTTACTGTTGGTGATTTGGTTAAAGGAACCGTTGCGAAGATCGCTGCTTTTGGTGCTTTCGTGCAATTAGAAGATGATGTTGATGGTTTAGTGCATATTTCCCAACTTAGTGAAGAACATGTTGGTAAGGTAAAAGAAGTTGTAAATATTGGAGATGAAGTTGAAGCGCGTGTAATCAAAGTTGATAAGGCAGAGCGTCGTATTGGGCTCTCAATTAAAGCAGCTTCCTATACGGATGAGCAACTCAAGAAAGAAACCGCGGCTTTCGATGCTCTTAGACCGAGTTCAGATCTTGTGGGCTTGGAGCAAGCATTCCAAGTTGCTGAGGAATGGAGCCCGGGTGAGGAAGAGGAAAAGGAATAAATAATTACATTTTAATTTAAAATAAAAAA
>JABSSR010000417.1 GCA_013213965.1 Verrucomicrobiales bacterium
ATATTTTCCACATCTTCACCCACATAACCTGCTTCGGTTAGTGTAGTTGCATCAGCAATGCAAAAAGGAACATTAAGGACCTTTGCCAGTGTCCTTGCAAGTAGTGTCTTTCCGGATCCCGTTGGTCCGAGGAGAAGAACGTTACTTTTTTCCAGTTCGACTTTTGAAAGTTTTGAGAATTGTTCACTTTTTAATGCTTTGGCTCTTGAGCTATCGAGTTCTCCTCGATCATGAAGTATCCGTTTATAGTGATTATGTACTGCCACTGACAGGACCTTTTTGGCATGGTCTTGGCCAATCACGTAATCATCTAGTTTCTTGCAAATAGTAATAGGATCTGGAACCTTGAGGCCCGTATCATTGGCCGAAACATCTGAAATTTGAGTTTCTGAATCCTCGTTAATTTCTTTGTCGAGGATGTTTTTGCATACCACTATACAGCTATCGCAGATATACACGCCGGGCCCGGCAATGAGTTTCCGTACTTCAGAGTGACTCTTTCCGCAGAAAGAACACATAGTTAGATTTGAGGCTCTGGCCATCTTTCTATAATTTCATTAAATAATTAGATTTAGAGTAAGGAACGTTATTTTATGTCTTGCTCTTTTTCTTTGTCTCGCCGGGGATGTCTTTTTTACTTTCCATGACATTGTCCACGAGCCCGTAATCTGCCGCTTCCTTAGCGCTCATCCAATGATCCCGGTCAGCATCCTTTTCGATTTGCTTTTCTGTTTTTCCAGTATGTTTTGCGAGAATTTTATTGAGACGCTTTTTAAGAGAGTACATATGTTCTACTGTTCTCTCTACGTCCGAAGCGGTGCCGCTTGCGCCTCCAGAAACCTGATGAATCATGATGTCGGAGTTTGGTAAAGCAAAACGTTTCCCAGTAGTTCCAGCACTTAAAAGAACCGCTCCCATACTTGCACACATTCCAATGCAATAAGTATTGATGTCACATGTTACGAATTGCATTGTGTCGTAAATAGCAAGTCCTGAAGAAACTGATCCTCCAGGAGAATTAATATACATGTTTATGTCTTTGTTGGGATCCTGCATTTGGAGGAACAGAAGTTGAGCAATGACGGAGTTGGAAATTTGGTTGTAGGGGTCAATCTCACTTCCGATAAAAACTATCCTGTCCTTTAATAGCCTTGAATAGATGTCATAAGCGCGTTCGACGCGGCCATCGGACTCTATGACAGTTGGAATGACCATATTACTGACATTTTGTTGAGTATCAGTATTGGTTATCGATGTTGGAAATTCTGGCATTGTTCTAATGGGGGATTTGTCAGTTTCTTTTATAGCTCTCTTCTATTTCAATTGATAATCAAGCGCAGGGCCTTGCCTGACGCAAGTTAGCTCAGATTACCGTCCTTTTACAGCCCTGTATTATTTTATTTCGTTTCTAGATCCTCTGCTTCAACTTCTTTAATCACAGCTGAATCGCGCAGTAAATCGAGGGTTTTTTCTATTCTTATACCGTTGTAGATTCTGCCAAACCCGTTCTTTTTTTTGAGCTGTTTAGTGAGTTGTTTTACAGATGTTTTTTGACGAGCTGCGATTTGAGAGACACGTTCCAGAATTTCTTCTTGGCTAACATCTACTTCTTCTTTTTCTGCAATTTGTTCAAGGATGAAACTGGTTTTGACGCTGGAATGAGCCTGCTGTCCTGCCGACTCTATTATTTCTTCCTGATGTTCAACAAGCTCATTTTCAGAAACGCCACGTTCTGTATTGGATGAGAAAATGTCATTTACTCGGCTCTGAGTTTCTCGCATGACTATCTCCTTAGGTAGCTCAAAATCCAGATCCGAGTTTATTTTTGAAAGGATCTGGTTGGTAATCATTTCCTTGCGGTAACCTTTGCGTTGCTCTTCCATCTGTTCACGTAGAGCACTTTTTATTTCTTCTAATGATTTACCAGGATTGATTTTATCGGCAAAATCATCATTGAGATCTGGAAGTACTTGTTCTTTAATCGAAACAATTTCCACTTCGTAATCAATCGTTTGTCCCCTGAGTTCTTCAGCTTGATAATCTTCAGGAATTGTGACGCTCAATGATTTGGTGTCGTTGAGCTGAGCATCGACAAGAGGTGGACTGAATCCCGGAAGGAAGGAATCATCAGCCATCTTGAGCCAGAACCCTGTATTTTGAGCAAGAGTTGCTGGGGCAAGAGGTAAAACGTCGCCGACGGGCTTTCCCTCAATGCTGCCCTTGTAGTTGATAACTACAAAGTCATCCATTTTCACGCTACGATTCTCAACATCGTTATATTCTGCAAAGCGTTCTCGTATCTGATCAAGTGATTCTTTGAGTTGATCGTCGGTAACCTCAATTTTTGGAACCTGTACTTCAAGATTCTTGTATTCAGGTAATTCGAATTCTGGGGCTGTTATCAATTCAATGGTTGCTGTGAAAGTGCCATCATTATTGTGAGATTGTTCGCGAATTTCGGAGATTCTTATAATATCAACATTTTCCTCCTGCGCCTTCTGCATTGCTTCTCTTACAATGCGTTCCTCGAATTCGCTTTCTATCTCGGCCTTGAAACGTTTTTCTATAACATTTCCAGGAGTCTTCCCTGGCCTGAACCCGGGTATTTTTGCCTGCTTGGCAAAGAGTTTAACAATTTGATTTCTTTCGGCTTTAGCGTCATCAGCTGGAACTTCTAAACGCAGCAGTGCTTTGCAGTCCGGTATTTTTTCGAGGTTAATTATCATCGGGCGGAAATTCTAATGATGAATTTTCAATTAGCAATACCCAAAGGAAATATTGTATAGAAGAAATATTTTTTCGGGGATTATATGTCCTTATTTTGTTTTTTTGCCCAAAGAGTTAATGGCTCTGGGGCAGTGGCAATATTTTTTTATGGGGGAATCCCCATTATCAGTCAGATAAACGCTAAAATCAATGAACTGATTTTGATGTATAATTATTTAATACTATTCAAGATTCCGGACTGACAATTTCATAAAGGGTTCCGTCAATTATGATCTGCATATTGACAGCCACTGAGAGCCACTTTGCAGTATTTGCGTCTTGATTGAGTAATTCAAAGTATTCTTTGGATCCGAACGTTAAACGTTTGGCCACTCTTTCTTTTTGTTCTGGGACCAATGAATCGATCCAGGATCCCTCGTTCTGAAAAAAAGTTTTCCCTGCAATGGTTCTCGTCGCTTGCTGTTCAAAACTTATTTGATTACCGTATTGAGATTCCTTATACGCGTCCTTGAATGCCTTTGATTGCGTTGCTTTTTTGAGTTGTTCACTGGCCCGGGCAGCAGCCACGGCGCCAGAACCGCTATCACTATCAGCAAATCCTCTAAACCTTTGTTTTTCCAAATTTCTCTGGAACTGACCTTCGGCAGAGCCATTCTGTGATTTAATTGTTCTTACCGAATTATCGTTCCTAGAAGCGATTCGTTTGCCCATGGATTGTCGTGCAACGGGGACGCCTCTTGACTCTTCATCTTCAATGATAAGGTAGCTTGTGTAAGGAGTGACAATGCCCCACTTCCTTGACAGTGCTACTACCTCATCCTTGAGTTCTTTGTTTTCGCCGTGCAAACGAATCTCCTCTAGCAAGTAGCCGACGCGTCGTGTGGCCCATAGTTTTGGTATGAAACTGTTTTTTGATTTTTTTTCAATTTTAGTTTCAAATTTTAGTTTCACTTTTTCTCCTGCAATGTTTCCATCAAGTTCAAATCTAATATTGTTATCAGTTCCCTTCTTCTTTGTCTTGTAACGTCCGAATATTACCAATTGATCTCCTTTGAATAGGTCGGGCAGATTGTTTGGGTGTTGCTCATTGAGTCGAACATTGTCTCCGGTCTTTATTGAGATGTTTGCCATGACCGGTTGAGAAACTTTTTCATAGAACCTGGAAACTTTGTGCTCGATATTTTCTTCAGGGAGAACGTATTCGGTTGAGGCCTTTGTTTTCTGAGAAATTAAGTCAAGGAGCTTGGTGTTGATATCGGTTCCGATTCCGAAAGAGAAAATGCGCATATTCCCTTTTATTTCCTGCTTTTTCTTAACTAGTCGATCAATGATTTTATCGGTTCTGGTCTCTCCGATCGTGGGCCTTCCGTCAGTGATAAAGATAATTTGAGTTGGTCGGATGGATTCTTTATTCTCTTGTTTCGAGACAGTTTCGATGGCTAGGACTAACGCTTCCTCTATTGCTGTACCTCCTCCAGCCTTGAGCCCTTTCACGAATTCCTTGGCCTCTTTGGTTTGCTGTTTTTTGGCTGTTCTTAATTTATTAAAAAGGGGTTCAGTTTCAGTTGAATAACGGATAATCTCGAACCGATCCTCTGGATTGAGTTTATCGATACAGAAATCCAAAGCAGCCTTAGCTTGATCCAGTTTCTTGACTCTCATTGATCCTGACGTATCGATTGCAAAAATTATATCCCTAGGAACAGCCTTCTTGTTCTCCCACGATCCTGGTGAAAGAAGCATTGTGTAATATCCCTGACCGGATTCCTTGTCATTATGAGTTAGAAAATCAAATCCTATTGGAGACCCTTTTTGTGAGTCAGTGGCAAGAAGTAATTCGAAATTAGTATCTGGTATTAAATTTTCTTCTTCGTATCCAATGACCGCACGTTTTTTGCCTTCCCTGTTCACATCAATTTGATGACTTGGTGAATAGATGGACTTGAGCTCTTTGTCAGATTCAACTGTTATTTTCAGTGAAACATCTTTCACCGGAACGGATAAGAACTTCTCAGCTCTCATAGCATAATGATAAGATGTGATACGACCGTCCTTTTTTAGAATTTCCGTATATTTAATTTTGATATTTTTTTCTTTGCCAGGCTCAATAGGAAAGATTCGAATTTTATACATACCATGATCGCTGTATTCCATAAGGGCAGGATCTCTCGCTTCCCTGACGATCTTTTCATATATTTGTTTTGCTTTCTTGGCATCCAAAAGTTCCGCTTTCGTCATTTTTCCGTTCACCTCCATTTCGAACTTCTCGATCTTTGCGCCTTGAGGAACCGGAAACATATAGGTTCCCTCGACTCGTTGCCGGGACGGATTGTAGAAGGTTTGTTCAAGAGTCGTCTGAGCTACTTGGTTCTTAATCTTTACCGACACATTGTTCTTTCTCAACTCGAGTGGCAGGAACTTGTGTATTGGCCTTGGAGGTCTTGGAAAAGGAGGGTGAGGTGGGCGTGGAGGATGATGGAAAATGACAGGTTTATCGGCAATGATGAATCCGTGTGCTGAGGCTTTTTCAGGAACGACCGTTACCCATGATGTGAGGCAAAGAGTAAGGGTAATTAGTATAGTACTGTAATTTTTCATGTTTCTAGTTAAAGAACGTGTGAAAATATGTTTTCTTAGAACTTTTTATATTTATTTGCCCCTGCTCTAATTATTATGAATGAGGTTCTGGGCCTTGAGATCGTCAGGGAAAGTAATCTTAGGATTCTTAAAAGAGTCGTGGACGACCCGTACCGGTTTGCCAATCAACTCAATGGCTGAAACTTCATCAGTGACTTGTTGATCTTCAATGATTGCTTTTTTATAGGCTCTCTTAAGTAGTTCAGTTTTGAATATTTGTGGAGTCTCCATGGCCCATAGAGCTTTTCTATTAATGCTTTG
>JABSSR010000418.1 GCA_013213965.1 Verrucomicrobiales bacterium
AACAAATAAGAAGATTAGAGCGAGAACAGTGATGACCATAATTATTGTATTTATACAATAATTAAGTTCTTTCAAATGGATACTATTTTTTTTGTTTTTCTATTTAATAGAACTTTTTGAGAACCTAGATTTTAGAAATAATGATAACACCTTCTCCAGAACAGCGTGATTTTATAAGGAGTTATCCGGAAGGTGAATTGCCAGTAATGTATCAGCGCTGGGAAAAGCTTCTTTTTTTACACTGGGAGATGGATCCTGAAGTCATACAAAGCACATTACCTTCGGGTCTGTATGTTGATAATTATGAAGGAAAGGCATATGTCGGAATAGTTCCTTTTTATATGCGAGGGATCAGACCTAGAGGGTTTCCTGCAATTCCGTATTTATCTAATTTTCTAGAGTGTAATGTTCGTACTTATGTCCATGATGAGAATGGAGTTCCCGGTGTCTGGTTTTATTCTTTGGAAGCTAATCGTTGGATTGCTTGCAAGGTAGGACGCGCAGCCTTCCATTTGCCATATTTTTGGGCAGCGATGAAGTCGGTAGAAGGTGAAAAAATTAGGTATAGCTTACGTCGCAGACAGGCAGGCATTGATAAAGTTTCGTACTCTTATCGATTAGGATCTGATCTGCAGGTTTCGGAGATTGGATCTTTGGAGTTTTTCCTTTTGGAGAGATATCTATTATACGCTTACGAACCTAAAGATGGAAAAATTATCACGTGCCGTGTCCATCACGATCCTTATAGATTTTGTATGCAAGAGCGAACGGGATGGAGTTCAATGCCATGTTCATGGAATGGATTAAGTTTACTCTCCGATGATGCCGTGCATGCATGCCTTGCGGATTCAGTAAGTGTTGATGTTTTTGCGCCCAAGCCGCACAGATGTTGACGTAATATAATTACAGTGGATCTGTTTTAGGAGTTAACCGTACTTTTGGTGTGCTTTTTTTGAATCTATGAATGGGGCACGAATCAATCCATTGCCAAGATTTTCACCTTCAGGATCAACGTAGATGCGGCCTGTTCTCTTTGGAGTTCCTTTTTTACTAGGCAAGCCAAGAACATGAATATTGAAAATATAAGCAGGTCCGTCTTCTGCCTTGAACCAGTGAACGTTATCCTTTTCGTCAGAGACGCTAGAGGTTTGACCGGGACCAAACTTGTCATCGATGGTAGGCTTAATAATCATGTGATCTTTCTCATCTGATATACGATCATAGTGCCTACCATGAAATTTTCCTTTTAAGACGATGAATGCCGTGGCCATATTATTGTGACCGTGAGGAACAACTGATCGCCCTTTTTTTAATGCAAAGACTTGATGGCCAAAAGCTAATCTTTCCGGATACCCGTTAGATCTTGGAATATTTGGTCGAATGCTCCGGGCGCCGTTGTTGACAAACTTAACGCTCTTCTCGATTTGATCGAAATTGATAAGCTTCAGGATTTCATTAAGCTCAATTTTGTTCTGAAAGAGTTCCTCTACTTGTTTCTGCCATTGTATTTGACTGATTTCCTCTTTTTTGACGCTTAAACCTATCTCGTGCACGCTGTTGAGCCATTTTTTGGCGGTGTATTTATCCTTGGCCGCGAGTAGGTTAGTTGAGCAAAGATGCTCTAGAAGGGAAATACTAAGAATCGTTTTAATGGAGTTCTGAGTGAAGTTTCTCCTGAACATATCATTGTCCAGATGTTCTTTTTTCCTTAAGTTTTTCATATCGTAATCATTCATGG
>JABSSR010000419.1 GCA_013213965.1 Verrucomicrobiales bacterium
AATGTTTTCATCTAAAATGTAAGAAGTTATTCAATTATCTCATTTATTAAACGCAAAGCAAGGGAATATCCTTAGAGAAAAATCTATAATATATGGTTTTTTATAATTTTATACATCGCATAAATACCTAAAAACTCTTGAAACTGTTTTCCTTTGCAAAGAAATTTAATTTTTCTGAAATATCTATCCAAAAGAATTTCCAAATAATCCCCCCTGGCTTTCATGCTAATGGACATTTACGGCAATGTTGCTCATGACATCATCACCTGACCTTATCGGTAACAATAATTATCCACTCTATCTCTTCAGCAGTTCCGCGACCCTATCAGCCGTGAGTCCCTTGACTGGCAGAGGGTAACCCAAAGTATCACCGTTCGGTTTAAATCCTCCCCCATCAACATCAACAAATATTGGATTATTATAGGCGCATGGATTCATTGAGCTCTGTGCGCTGCTACCGAAACCCTTACTCAGATTAAAACCTTCACCATAAGCAACAACAATCAGATGTGAGTCCTGACTCAGTTTTACTTTTAACTTCTGATTAAACTTTATTACTCCGTCCAAAAACATCTCCTTGTTTTCTTCCCTGGTAAAGTTGAGATCCTTACGTTGGTCCCCATTGACCAGGATCTGAACTCGATCAATATCGATCCAGTCCGTGCATTGGACTCTCACCTTTAAATTCACCTCACCGCCAGATGCCCTGAGGTTCCCTCCGGCCAGGACTCCCTCAGAAGCACTCACTTCAAGGTAAGGGCCATTGGTAAGAATCATCTGTCCAGACTTAGAATTTCTAACAAGTTCGCGCCAATCTATTTTGGAAGGATCATCAGTCGAACTCTTCACATAAGTTCTCCATCCACCGGCCCCGTTCCCATGAACTGTATGAGCATCACTGACAGCAATCCCCCAAACACGATGTCCCTGATTTAGTATTTGTAACCAAATGAACTCCCTAATGTATCTGACTCTTCCTCCCGGACCAAGTTTCTTATCTATACGGTAAGGAGCACCAGCGAGAATGTTATTGAGCAGATAGTTCTGGGTTTCGAGCCCATCAAGCATGGTTCCCAGGTTAGCGTATCCACCATCAATGAGCCCGTCTCCGTTCCAGTCCACAAAATTCTCTTCCATGCTCGGATGATTAATATGAACCCAACGGTCAGGATCCGAATCCTGTAAGTGTCGGAGCGTTATGGCAGTGAGTCGAGGATCCTTAGACCATTGAGGAGCTCCTCCGTCCTGTTTCTTTGGATCAGGCTTATAGGGAAAAGCATTAAGATGAGCCCCAGACCCGGTCAACTCAATGCCTGGAACCGTTGACATAAATGATTCAAGTCCAAGAGATGCAATCGTTGGTTGCCAATCAAAGATCCGGTTATGCTCAGTCGTGGGTACAAATTCCAAATGTTCCGCAGCCATATTAATAACACGATCCGCTGTTCCACAGGTATTATCTCCGCTAGGAGTCGAGTGATTGTGATAGTCCGTACTTACCCAACCAGTGGTGTCCACTAGCCTTTTCAGGATACCATTAAAACTTACCTTTTTACCTGGATCCACGGTGACTTCTTTTTCGATATGAGAGAATTCCATCCCGTGAGTAACCACAACTCTGTACGTGCCAGGAGGCACAGCGACTCGAAAATCTCCCCTCTCAGATTGATACTGGTCAACGCAACCATGGGCACGGTTATTCGGTCCGAGGTACGGCGCCTTGGTCTTACCTGATCCATTGAACTGAACCTTGCATGGGATCGACACTCCAATCTCATCCTTAATATCAAAAACAACTGCGCTTTGAGCCGATAACTTTATTTCTTTTTCCACCGAATCTCTATCCTTTAAATCAAAGAGTTCAGTCTGATCGGTCCTCCCAATATCTTTAAAACTGAGCTCATGGGTTTGCCCCTTCGGGAAAGAGAAAGAAAACGAGCCGTCTGCTTCAGTGTACCCTTTAACAGTTCCTCCGTTCACCTTGGCAAGAATCTGGACACCGGACACCTTTTCATTACCTACAGAAACTACCTTCCCGCTCAATGAACCTGCATTCCCTGACCGTTTAAGGATTTCACCGACTGCTGACAATGGCGATGACCCAACGGCTAGGAACCGCTCCATAGTAATTTCCTGCTCAGGAGCTAATGTAATTTCGCTCGGTTTTTTCCCTTCTTCCCACTCCCACCGATAAGCATAACCACGACCATCATTGGGGTCCACTGAATCTGCCCACTGAATATCACCTGCCCTGCCCTCAGAGCCGAACTGAGTCCATGAATCATTTAACTTCACCTTGCGCTCAAGTTTGGTTTCGTTCCGCAGTAACGTTGTAATCAGAATTCCTTTCCATCCCTCGCGGATCCTGTAAAGATGCTTAGTATATAGCCCTGCACCCTTCGCCGCCGTGATCACGGTCTCAATGGCAGCCTCGCCCTCAGGCCGACCCTCCGCGATCCTGACATAAGAGACACCTCCCCTGAGTCCGAGTGGGGAAAATATTGTAATTTGATCGTTATCAGCTCCCCTCAAATCCAGATCATATAAGCAGCCCTGCGTCGTTCCGCTAGCGCCCCAAAAGGTTCCCATGTTCGCTTTTCTGAAAGGAGCATTTTGCGAGATTAAAGCCTCTACATGGTCGTTCCTGAGAAGAAAATCTCCAACAATACCGTCAGCTTCTTTGCCTCCGGGAATTTCCTTAAAAAGAGCATCATTAATCTCAAATGCCTCCGGTTTGGCGGAAATGTAAAAGGTTAAGGAAATCCAACAAAATAAACAAGTTAGGAAATTTTTCATATTTTTGATGATGAACTGATAATAATTAGATGAAAACCATTAAAAGTGTCAAAACCTATAAACCTCAAGTAACGGGCACTGTAATACTAATCCCTCAGATCCAGTTCAACAGATTTAGAATATCGCCTCTTCTTGCCCCCCTTCAAATCAATCTCAACGGTCGTCTTAACTGTGAACTGAGGCAATGATTCAGGAAATGAGGGGACATCATGGATGAGCCTTGCTTCAATCGCATTATCCAAGATGGTGGTTTTCCTGACATTGAGTGATCTCGTACCAAAAGATCTCCGGTCCGTGAACCTCGGTCCCGATACAGGGCCTCGCCCAAAGAGCTTCTGCGGCACTCCTATCGAAACCGCCTCATTAACTATCACATGACTCTCATTGCAATCAATTATTTCGTAGGAGCGCTCACCAATGAGACGTTCTATCGTGATATCAATGCTTCGTGAATTCAGATCGATGGTTTCGCCAGTCTTACCACCAGGCTCAGGCGCCAGATTAACAATCATGCCTAGTGAACAGTCCTCACATCCCTCAAGAACCAACGAGGCTCCCGGACCCGTGTCCAAAGCAACGATTGGAACTTCC
>JABSSR010000042.1 GCA_013213965.1 Verrucomicrobiales bacterium
TTGAGAGACTTGCCATCGGTTAAAGACAGATCCCCTTGATCCAAAGCTGCAGGCCCAGCCGAGCGATCATCACCCGCAGGAAAGAACTTGTAACCCACAATAAATGAAATTGAAGCGACAAGGACCCAGATAATATGAGGGAATAAACTCCTATTCATCATTTACTATAATTTGAACATCGAATATCTCCAGCCCAATGTTCTGGTAAGTCACGAACCAAAGATCCAAAATCTCAAGGCCTGCAGAAGAATCACGGACCAGAGAATCTTTGAACTCGCCCTTCTCAACTTTTAAAAATTCCCTGATCGGAATCTCAATTTCGAACTGGTCATTCTTGTCTTTGGAACTCAGATCAACTTTTTCCTTAGTGATATATTTTCCGGCAAAACCGCCCTGAGCGTGGTTCGAAGTGAAACCGACAATGAAAGAATTAGAGTCATCCACACCAAACATATTCGTATCAATTCTTCCCCGGACCTTAAACTTAGCGTCCTCATTAATGCGTACAGGCAAAGGGCCAGTGGCAGAGACTCCAATATTGACTGAAAAGTGAAGCTCAGGCTTCCTGCCCTTCTCAAACCACAGGCACGGCTTAGTCCGTAACCGGTAAGGAGCAAGAATACGCTGCGCCGAAGAACTGAACTTAGTCAAAAGTTTAACAGCAGGATTAATGGCGGGATTAATAGCCGTAATTTTCTCTGACTGATACAAATGCCCCCTTCTCACATCACGTGGGAACTGACTCTTCCATTCTTCAGAATAATCCTCAAGGAGAACCGATTTGAATTCATCCTCACTCTTCAGTTTAGCCACTACATAATGATTGGCGGACACTTCCTGAACGCTCCCATCGTCAATCCTTTTCACACGAACCAATCCTTCATTGACCGTGTAACGGGTCGATTCGGGACTGGCCAAAACATTGAACTGGGTCCCCAGAACCTCGGCTCTGGCTCCTGGGGAAAATACCAGCATCGGCTTGTCCTCGGGTTGGGCAACTGCTTTAACGGACAAATAGCCCTGACTGAGACGAAGAACCTTTGATCCATGATTCTGATAAAATTTCAATTTCGAAATACCTGAGATGACCGCCTCCGAACCATCATTCAACTCGATCTTAACCCATGAATTTGAAGTCAGCCCCTCAATGGTTCCCTCACTTAGAGGATCCCCAACACTCAGGTCATTAATGATTGAACCTTCCTCCTCACTCCACTCGATCAAACCATCCATCCCAGTGATGCGGGCAAAGGCAGCAGGTCCGGACCCTGAACCCTCATTCACAGCAAAGTAGCTAAAACCAATCCATAGGCAAAACATAGCGGCAATGCCTGCAACTTTCCATTTGGATAAACCGAATCTGATCTTGGGATGAATCTTGGAACGTGTGACCCTTTCCTGAAGATCCATATGAAGATCAAGGTAATGAAAGTATCGACGTTGAGTTGACACGTCCCCATCAAGAATTTGCTCAAGGCTGGTCAACTCTTCATCCGTAATGGAATCATCCACCAACTTAGCAAGGAGCTTGTCCAGTTCTGTATTTTTTAAATTATGCATCAGCCATCCCTCCCCTATTCATGTTCAGATCAATGCAGTTCAATAGCTGAACCCTTATCCTTTCAAGCGCATAATAGAGCACATGCATCTTCTGTCCGGTCAGCTCAGCCTCTTCCTTGATGGCTCCGTGTCGGCCATAACGCAAACGAACTAATTGGCGATCCTCCTCACTGAGCTTCTCGAGGCACATCCTTAAAAGTTTTCGCCTCATCTCCATTACCGGATCCAATTCTTCACGGGTCGAGTGCAACTGCTGCAATAAGTCATCTGAAAAGACAAGCTTTTCTCTGGCAAGTCGTTGTCTCCATTTCAAAATCTCCAGCCAAGCAAAGCGCATGGCCCAGGGCAAGAACGGCCTCTCGTTGTCATATTTTTCCCACTTCTCCCAGAGCTTAACTGAAACTACCTGCACGACGTCTGCCGCGTCCGCTGACCGAGGAATCATCGAGTAGACATAACGCTCAACGTCCCTGTGGTATTGGGTCCATAAATGAACAAATTCAGCAGTTTGATCCATATTAAATAATGCCTAGTATCAGTTATAATTAATATCCTCAAATCCAAAGAATTTTAAGAATTTTTTATATAAAAATATAGGGTCAAGCAATGACAGAACCTATCCGGTCAGATATTCAGCAATATAATCAAGTCCCTTACTCTTATTGATTGTAAAGTAATCATTTATTTTATTAACTTGGTAAATGAAAATTGATCATAAGAAATGATGGACAAAAAGAAGATTACCGAAGAAGCAGAAAAACTGCTTAGGATCGCTCAGAGAGAAGGGAAAGCAGCGGCAAAGGCATCCAAGCCTATCGCCAAGAAGTGGCTCGGGAAGATCAGTGACAGTATCGTCTCTTTAGGCGAAAAAGGGCAAAGAGCCGCTTCCGAAATAAAAACCGGCGAAGAAATCAAAGATTCCGAAGAAAGCTAGCTTTACAAATCAGATAACAAATGAATTAGCCTCTCAAAAGGCTCATTACTTTGTCTTCTCGTTCTCGTTATAAGTTTTAAACCACCGGGCCGCTTCAGCTGCATCCTTTGCAACGCCGTGGCCACTCTCATACATCATAGCCAGATTGTACTGAGCGTCGGCCCTTCCCTGCTCGGCTGCCTTAAGATACAATGCCGCAGCCTTGGGCAAATTCTTTGGAACACCATCACGGCCACTCTCATAAAGATTAGCCAACTTGAACTGAGCGAGCGCCTCTCCCTGGTCTGCCCTTTCCTTCAAACCAAGAACGGCATCGGGTAATGGTTCTTCGTCCTCATCAACAGTCTCAGCGGCCGGCTCTTTTTTGTCCTCATTAGGTGGTGTTTCCGGTTGAGGTGATTCTTCCTCCTCAGAAACTGGAATCACTTCTTCTGGCTTCTCATCAGCAACCTCTTCCGACGAACCATCCTCAGAATCTACGTCAGCAGGAGTCTCTGTTTGCTTGTCCTCAGTACCGCTCGGAACAGGCTCCGGCTCAACATTATTATCACCGCACCCCGAAAGGAACATTATTAACAAAGCACAAACGAATAGGTTCTTTACTATCAAATCCATGGACAAACTATCAGATAAAAATAACAGCAAAGCAAGGAAACCGTAATTCCCTAAGAAAAATCACTCATAAACAACTATGACACCCTTCATTACCCTCCAGTGACCCGGAAAACTGCATATGAACGGATACCTTCCCGGGACTTTAGGAACATTAAATTCACCCTGAAATGTTCCTTTTCCGTTCACCAGCGATGTGGACCAGATCACATCATTGGAATCAGGAACGAATTGTCTTTCCAAAGCATCGGGGTCCTGAGCCATTTGGTCAGCTAGCTGGCCTACCCTTTCCCCTGATCCGGGCTTCACGATGACAAGATTATGAATCTGCAGATCCGGATTATCAAAAGTAAGAATGATCTTCTTTCCTGCTCTCAAGCGAATCTCCGCAGGAGAGAAAGCCAACTGGTTCGGAACGGCGCTGACACGTATTGAATCATCATCCTGTCCATTATCTTTCTTATAGGCAGCAGCCATCATGCTTATTTTATTCTCAGTGCCCGGGATCTCCAGATCCGTAAATTTCCTACCTAACGGATCAAACAAATAAACAGGGGTGTGACCTTGCGCTCCTCTGCCGCTCACGTACTGAACCTCGATCTGATTCAGACCCTCCACGAGATCAACCTGAACGTTCCAGTCAGAACTCCACCAGTTCGCAGAAGCAATGACAGGCACACCGTTAAGAAAAACTTTAACGTAACTATGTTTAATAGATAACGTGGCACGTCTCGCACTTGGAGATCCCACAAAAGTGCGCATGGACCCACCCTTGCCGGCACTGCCCCCGAAAACAAAATAACGCTCCTTCTCATTACCCGCACTCAAGAGCCAACTCTTAAGCTTACTGTCCTCGGGCCTGCTCAGAACCGGAACTTCAGGCCCATGACCCGAAGCCGTCCCGTGCCCGGCATCCTTCAGGATTGTTCTCAGTCCCTGATCATCGGACACGTTAACCTGTCCGAGAATTGACGCGTACCCCTGGTCCTTCTGCTGAAGATAAGACACAGTGTGAATGACCTCAGTCCGTACCCTCGGATGCGGGTCTGATGCCATCCTCTTTAGCAATGATACCGGATCCTTTAAATTGCTTTCCTGAAAACGTATCAGTGATGTGGCTGCGGCCCTGATCCTCTGGTCCGGTGAACTGAAGAGTCTCTTTAAATGATTTTCCCGAACCTGACCCTGATCATGAAGCACCCACAACCCTTCAAGAACATTGGCACCGGACAATTCACCTTCGAGCCATCGATCCAGCTCAGGAACGATCCCGTCAACGCTTCGTAATTTCCTTCTGGCATGGTCCCGGACAATGTTCTGCGGATGCTTGAGCAGTTCAAGTAACTGCTGAACGCTGGCCCCTTCAATCTTTGGCCAGTCCCTCACCGTGGGCTTTGACTTATGCACGATTCTCCACACGCGCCCCGTGTAAGGATCCCAACGGGGATCCCTCATCGAATTCTGTGCATGCCCTATGATCCGGGTACAGAAGTCCGACACGTACATGGCACCATCAAGACCAAAAGCAATATCAACTGGCCTGAAGATAGGGTCCGGCGACGACAAAACATCGAGCCTGTCTCTGGCCTTATAATATGCTCCTCCGGCAGCATGCTTTGAAAGTGAAACGAAGCACTTACGGAGGAGGACCGCCGAAGCCATCCCCTGCTGATACTCTTCTGGAAAGTTCGGACTCGAGATGACACAGGCAGCCGAACCTTTCCCATAAGCAATACTGATGGCCCGCTTGAAAGGATGATAGACACCGAAAGGAGTCCAAGGGATAGCGTTAGAGTCCTGAACAAAACCGTCCCCATACATTTGAAAGAGATTCCCCCAACGGTCCCAGGTAATTTTCCATGGGTTAGGAGTTAGAGTCTGGTACTCACGTTCTACGGTTCCTTTCCTCAGATCGAACCGGTACGTCGTCGCATCAACGCCACGAGTAATTCCGTACGGAGTTTCCAGCTGTGATCGGTGGAAGACCCCGTCACAAAACATCACGTGCCCTAACGGGCTCATAGCAATCATCCCACCATGATGAGCATCCGTAACATCAATTCCCCTCAACATTTCTTTCTGGTAGTCGGCTCTACCGTCCCCGTCAGAATCTTTCATAAAAACTAGCCGGGGTTGATGAGAAATAATGACTCCGTCCTCATGAAAAGCCAGACCGTCCGGTACTGTCAGGTGATCTGCGAAGACCGTTGATTTATCAGCGCGTCCGTCACGGTTCGTGTCCTCAAGAATGATGATCTTATCTTGTGGCACGTCCCCAGGAATGGTCCCTGGAAAGGACGGCATCGTAACGACCCAGAGCCTACCTAGTGAATCAAAGGCTATCTGCTCCGGATTACGAAGTTCGGGAAATTCCTTCTCAGAGGCAAAGAGGTTCACTTCATATCCCTCAGCCACCTTAAAGGATTTCAGCATCTGTTCAGGTGAAGGTAATTTGGCAGGTTCTCTCTCGAAGAGAGGATCAAGGGTCAGGGGCGAGGAATTAAAATTAAGCGTTCGGTCCCTGACCATGGCATGAATGCGTTCATCGGACCTCTTGATCAGTTCGTGGTAACGCGGAATCTCGGCATTATATTCATTGGCCCGTCCACGGACCCCAAAATAAAGGACCGTATTGACCGGTCGAACGACCGTAGAGACGTACTGAGCCTTACGCGAAACGGCCCGGGCAACGGATCCGATCCGTTTCTTGTCCATCCCATCATATATCCGATCACCTAGAATGCTTCTGGAGAGCTGGTCCGCAATTAACTCATGACCATAAGAGTTAAGATGAATACCGTTCTCAGTTAGTGATTTTCCATTGCTCGCGTACTGGGACTTACTGAATTCAAATAAATCAATCAATTGAATTTTCCTACTCTCAGCAATTGAGGACATCGCATTGACGTAGGATTTAATTTCCCCATTCCTTCGTGCCGGGTCAGGATAATGAGGATGATTCAGATCCTCAGTGGCAATGGGTGAAAGAAGAATTATTCCGGCCTCAGGATGCCTCCTCTTTATTTCATCCAAATAACCATTCAGATCAGTCTTGAACTTTTCAATCCCGGAGAGTCCAGCAAAGGATTCATATAATCCAAAACCTAAAATAACATAGTCCGCGGACCACCGGTCCAGAAGTTTCTTGAGATGATTCACATAACGCTCGGGACGAAGACGATAGCCCAGTTCATCACCGGTCCAGGCCAGACTCCGTAATTCGATCTTCTTTTCTGGATGCGCTAGTTGTAGCGCTGCCTCAAAAAATCCGTTCTGCTGCATCCTCTCAACGAATGAGTTCCCGTAAAGGAGGATCCTGTCGCCTTCATTGAATTTAAGGTCAGCCCTTGCCTGGATACAAAAGAAGAATAGAAATAATAAAGTGGTCCAATTTTTCCTCATATTCTTTTGTAACTTAACAGCTAAGGGAAAAGCGCAGCAACAAGATTGATTAAAGTCACTGGTTTGGATTTTATCCTGCCAAGAAGCTGATATAAATTAAGCATTAAAATAAAAATGAAATACTTATTAATGATACACCTTTTATTCTGGTCCGGATTAGCTCATGGAGAGGAAAAGAAAAACCAATTCAAAGTGGCCGGAAAAACCTTTGAAGTACCCGTAACCTGGAAAGTGGAGAAACCGAGCTCCAGAATGCGTAAAGCTCAATACAAAACCGGCAAGACCGAGATTGTTGTCTTTTATTTCGGAGCGGGTCAGGGAGGAGGAGTCGAAGCGAACGTGTCGAGATGGCTATCTCAGTTCAAGGAACCAAAAGATAAGTTGTCCGCAAAAGTGGAAAAGGTGGAAATTAAAAAGAGTAAGGTCACGACTGTTTCGGCAAGAGGAACATACATGAGCGGTCCACCTTTTGGACAAAAGGTTCCAGTGCCTGGACATGCTCTTAGAGGAGCAATTATCGAATGCAATGGAGGACCCATATTCATCAAGATGACGGGACCAAAGGATGAAGTCTTATCCACTTCAAAGGACTTCGATAAAACGGTACGTTCAGGACTCTGAGGATTCCTTATCCAATTCCTGAGAGTCTAAATCCTCAGAATCCTCATCCCTCGAGAGGGACTTAAACATCCTGCGTATGTCAGCGACTCCTCCAAGAGAAACATACAGTACGAGTACTGTGTATATGATCAGAGTCACGAGCAGTAAAGCTCCCCAAAAATTAATCCATCCTTCCATAATCAGTCTTAGTTAAAATTTTCAGTCCTTTCTTTCTGATCAGGAACGACCACGGACATGGTCAACATACTAATAATTGCGATAAAAGAAACTGTCAGGCCAATATGATGACTCTCTATTCCCTTCTCCTGAAAATAATCCACAAGATTTAATTTTTCCTGGACCGGCTTAAGCCCAATCACAGCTAACGTACCAACGAAGAGAGCCGAGAAGGCTCCGGCAGTGCTGGCCCTTTTCCAATAAATGCCAAGCAAGAGTATTGCGAAGGCTCCAGTGAAATAAATTGCTCCGGACACTGCCATATAGTCCCAGAGGTCCTGCCCCAGATCGTACCAGAGACCCCAAATCACCAGAAAGATCGCAATCATGACAAGAAATGCTCTAGTCAGAACGATCCGAGCCCTCTGTGACATTCTTTTCGAAGTTAATGGATTAACAACGTCCTCCGTTAACACTGAAGACCAGCACAGAAGGTAAGTGTCATGCGTTGACATAAAAGCGGCGATCATCCCGGCAGCAACAATTCCCAAGAGCCCAACGGGGAGGAGCTTCCCAAGAAAGATCGGCATCGCCTTCATTGTCACATTTGGATCATTACTGACCTGACCCTCGCCATCAAAGAAAGGCTCAACTGCACCCATGTCATAAAAATAAACCAGAGCACAAATTCCAATGAACTGAGGAATCAGGAACCTGATCATAAAACCAAGAGAAGACCACAAATACATTTTCTTTACCACGGCAACACTTTCAGCCGCGCAGGCCCTCATCACTGCTGTCTGCCAGACAGCACACGAAATAACCCCAAGGAAAAACATCCAACTCACGTAAGAACCACCTACTCCTTCCGCTACCAAGGGATTGAATCCCTCCTCTGAATAGATCTTCTCAACGCCCTTCACCAATGTTGACCAGCCAATCTTCTGTACCGCAATGACACAAGTGAGGAGCAGTCCGAAAGAAAGAACCACAAACTGAACGTAATCTGTAATGATAACAGAAACCATTCCTCCGAGACAGGTATAAAAGAGAACCAACACGATCATTACAGTCATCACCCATTTCACTGCATCATCATCGATCCCGGTAATTCCGGACACGAACACGGCTCCCGCCTTAAGAAACAGGCCCATATTTAAGATTCCCGCCGCAGCCAAAATAAAACCTCCCACGATCCGAAGAGAACGGCTACGGAAACGCTTCTCGTAAAATTCAGGGATAGTCATGACCCCCATCCGTCTCAATGGAACAACAATGAATCCCGTCACACCAACGATGAGTGTGGCTATTCCTGCCATGAGTCCAATATGAAAAGCTGAAAAGCCTGTCGTGAAACCCTTCTGAGCCGCGAACATTGCAGTGACCAGACCAAGCTCTGAGCCGATCATTGTTGCTATTCCTAATCGCGTGCGGAGTGACCTCCCGGCGACAAGAAAATCCCCCATCCCTTTAATGTACCGGTTCACCCCCAATCCAATGACTACGGTGCCAGCCAAATATACAGCCACAATGAACCAGTCAATGTTGGAGAAGTTCGTCTCTAGCATTTTTCTTTAATACATTCGGTTAAGGTACACTGAAACATCGTAAATAATAAATCAATTAACAGTGAACTGCAGGATCCGGGCCGCACTGCCCTTACTGGACGAGTTAGACTTATCGCTTAGACGCATTCGGACCGTATGTTCTTTTTTNTCAAGGTCAGTAAAAAACATCACGGTCCGGGGATAGTGAAGGCCCCGACTATAATGATGATAAAGGTCATGAGCCTTCCACTGTCCATCGTCCAGACTAAACTCAAGGGTTCCCGCGTCAGGACCGGCCAAGACATAGGCTCCGAGAGCTGTCCCGGTGAACCGGATGGTCGTCTCTTTACCCGGCTCATTACAACAGAGGAGTTTCATCCCGGCGAAGGTGTTACGGAAATTACCAGCGATCTTCTTCCATTGAGGAATGATCCATGACCATGAATCATTTGAGGATTGTTCGGGNGAAAGAAAAATTCCCTGNTAATAACTTCCCGGATCAACCAACTTTTCAGGGACCGGGTGAGGCACTTTATCCTTGGCCTTGTTCTTATCCCAGGCACTGCTCAGAAGTTGTCCAATCAACTCGGTAGCTATCGCATTGCCAGCAGGCTTAGGATGAGTTCCACCGAACTGGGCCCATGTCAGTTTCCCGGCACTGATACGATCAGCCACTTCGCGTGCAAGAAATACCGCGGAAACTCCATAATGTTTAAGGACCTCCTCATGCGCTGCTATCGGCATGGGAACTTTCCCCGCCTTCAACTGATCCAGCATCCCGGGATTCACAAAATATGTAACAACAATATCCATCTCAGGCTGCACAGTCCTGGCATGCCTAATGATCCCCTCCATTCCCCGCACACATTCCCTCTTCGCATGCCTAGCGTCCTGATCATCATTAACAGCAAACTCAATAAAGAAAAGATCAATGCGACCCTTATCCAAGACATGCTCTTTCAACCGGAAGGCACCGGTCGTGGAACAAGTGGAAGAAATACCGGCATTGATAAATTCGAATTTAGTTTGAGGGAACCGTGCCTTCAGCCAATTAGAAACCATTGGCCGGTAACCATTCATCTGAGTGATTGAGCCCCCCATGAACGCGACCCGTCCACTTTTGGCTGAATCATCTTTCTTTCCCAGAAATTGGATCAACGAATTATTATGCTGACCACGAAAAATGACATTGCGTTCTTCTGCGAAAGAGAAAGAAATCAAAAAACAAATAGCGGCCAAACAAAGAAATAACCTCATAAGAAAACTGATAACATATGATCGTACGAAATTACCAGAAACTCTTCAATTAGTATCAATTAGAACAAATGAATGAATTGATCCCATTTAAGAATCGGAAATTCCTCCCTGCAGCGCAGCTATCTGAGCACATAATTTCTGTCGGGTAAGTTTCGCATTAATTTTCTCACTCAGTGAACTTGATAGCATCAGAAAACACTCTACCCCAGCATCATCACGAAATTCATTAGCGCTAAATGACATGAGAGCCTCTCTCCGCAATCCCGTAACCTCATCAAGGAGCTCCTCAAGTTTCTGGATCTCATTACAGTCTGAATCTCCCTCATCGAGATCTACCTGCTCTTGTTCAATTTCCAATAACCTTCGAACATACTTATCAAGATGATGTTCCTCACGCATTCGGCTCTTGTTCCTGAGCCATCTGAAGACAAGATAAAGAGCAATTAAAATAGAAACAAAAAAGGATCTTAAACTTTCAGTAGAATCAACAAAGTCAGGGTTCAGAAAAGGCTTGATCTCTGGGTCGTAAAAGTGATTTGCACCTGAATGAAATGGGATTGACGGGTTCGATCTCGCGTAATCCTTACCTCCACCCCTAAGATCATTGAGTCTATTGGTTGAAAGGAATTCCGGATCCATCAGAGCCTCAGCTACCGCCGTAACCATCGAAGCACTGACAGACGAATTCGTAATTAATTGTGCATTTACGGCGATCGTTGTCGTGTCTTTATCAGGATACGGTTCAGGAAAGACTCCATAAAATCCACTCGGAATCTCATGGAGATGAAACTCAGGATTCTTTGCAACGAAAGACTCAGTGAAAGGCAATCCTATCAGCTGAGTTTTACCCGTTGCAGCAATCTTCTTTTGTATCGGAGCGTTCTCTTCTGTTGTAACAATGGCCATGTCAATACTTCCTGACTCAAAACCTGTTATCACTTCATCATAATTCTTTGTGACTCGAGTCCCTATCAATGAACTGTTATCAAAATGATTAAGGATCGCCTCACTATTCACAGCTGCTCCGGACCCCTCCTCTCCAACAGCAATTGTTGTATTTTCTCTTTCCTTCAATTCTCCGATAAAAGGATCATACCCCAGATCCTTTTTGACATGAGTCAAAACAACCTCAGGAAAAACATTTGCAATCATTCTGACATCAGAAAACTCCGAAGTGTCTTTGATTACATTGGGCTGAAAAAAGGCAAAGTCAGCTTCACCGTTCTGAATTAAACCTATATTCGCTTGGGAACCTGGAGAAGGAATGGTCTTGACCTCGATACCATGTTCTGCCTCTATCTTGCGCCCAAGCGCCTCGGCAACCTCCTTGTATCGACCCCCCTCTTTGCCGGTAACTATGGTAATACTTTTTGGTAATTGCCGGTACTGTATGAGTTGCTGAATAGCAAAAGGAACAAGCAAAATCGAAGCCACAAATAGCAATACAAATAGTACCCTTTTCATTATCTTGATGATTTAAATTTCGGTCTAAATTCCTTCAGCTTTATATGTTTTAAACTTTATTATGCCAACGCGGATTACTTAAAAAATGTAATCATTGAAATGATTTCTACATTACTAACACTAGGAATATCCTCTAGCCGATTACAAAATTTAGATTAATTTGTAATGGCCAAGATTTTGACATTAAAAAAAAGACGCTGATAATATTATCGACGATTGACCACTGAAGATTTTTTTTGATACTTTAAAACTCTTATTAATGCTTTTTTTATACAACATTCCGCGAATTTTGAAACCATTGATCCTTAGTTGTTTTATTTTTTCATTCGCTCCAGCTCCTGATCAGAGCCTCCAAGCTAAGGAAATTGATTTTTCAAAAAATATCCTGCCAGTCCTTTCAAATAATTGTTTCGGTTGTCATGGGCCTGACGAAGCAAAAAGAAAGGCCGGGCTAAGACTGGACAAGGCAGAAGGAGCCAAGGCCACATTAAAATCCGGATCCATTGGTCTGGTCCCCGGAAATATTTCTGAGAGCGCAATCTACCAGCGAATAACATCCGAGGACCCGGAAGAGGTAATGCCTCCGGCCGATTCAGGGAAAAAACTCACCAAAGAAGAAACTGATAGAATCAAGGACTGGATCAAATCAGGAGGCGAATGGGGCAAGCACTGGTCCTTCGAAAAACCAGTAAAATCAAAAGTCCCAGAAATTACAAATAATGAATGGAAAGTGGAGAACCCCATTGACCGATTCATTCATTCAAGGATCGGACAAGAAGGAATGGCACCGGAAAAAGAAGCGACTAAAGAAACACTCATAAGGCGAGCCACTTTCGATCTGACAGGACTCCCGCCAACCGTGAATGAGATTGATCAGTTCCTTTCAGATGATTCTGGTAACGCATACGAAAATCTTGTGGACCGTCTCCTGAAATCCCCCAGATACGGAGAACAAATGGCGAGGATTTGGTTGGACGCTGCACGTTACGCGGACACTCACGGATTGCATCTGGACAATGAACGATCAATCTGGCCTTACCGGAACTGGGTCATTGACTCGTTCAACAATAACCAGCCATTCGATCAATTCACCATCGAGCAACTGGCAGGTGATCTTCTTCCAGAACCAAGCATAGAACAGAAAGTAGCGACCGGATTCAACCGCTGCAACATAACTACTGGCGAGGGAGGATCTATCGACGCGGAATATTATGTAAGATACGCAGTCGAACGGGTCGAAACAACTTCGACCGTCTGGCTGGGCCTCACGGCAGGGTGCGCAAACTGTCATGATCACAAGTTCGATCCCCTCTCTCAGAAGGAATTTTACCAGCTATTCTCCTACTTCTACAGCCTGACCGAAAAGGCAATGGACGGAAATAAATTACTTCCTCCCCCATCAATGAAGGCTCCAACAAAAATTCAAAGAGCCGAAATGACTTTTCTAAAGGATAAAATAACTTCCGCGCAAAAACAGATCCCGGAAATCACAAAGAACATCGAATATCAGGACCCTCATGCAGGCAAAGAACTCAAGGTCCTAGACTCAACTTCAGAGCTGGTCTGGATAGAGGATTCGATACCTGCAAAGGCCAAGCCTCTAGGAAATGAAGCAGACAAGTCATGGAAATTTGTTAAAAAATCAGAAGGGCATCCGGTCCTCAGCGGAGAAACCTCAACCACAAGGACAGCAACCGGGTTAAGCCAGCACTTTTTTGAAGGAGCTAATCCTCCTCTAATCATAGCCGAAGGGGATGTTCTATTCGCACACGTTTACCTAGACTCGAAGAATCCTCCAGAAACTATCCAACTACAATTTAGAACCAATGACTGGAATCATCGTGCATTTTGGGGCGCCAACAAAGGCCATAGCATTGAAGGTAAAACCGATCACACAAATTTCCCTATGGGTGAACTTCCAGAGAAAGGAAAATGGGTCAGACTCGAAGTTCCCGCCAAAACGGTTGGACTCAGCCCTGGCTCAAAAGTTGATGGTTGGGCCTTCACTCAATTCGGAGGGACCGTGTACTGGGACAAGTCAGGGATGGTCACAAGAAAACTTTCAGATGAACAGTTGGTTTCCTTTTCGCTCTGGGAACAGTACCAGCTGAAGGGTCACTCATCCTCATTGCCAAAAGAGGTTCATGAAGCCCTCAAAGTACAATCGGACCAGAGGACCGAAGAACAAAAGAACCAGCTCATGACTCATTATTTCCTCAAAGTGAATCCGGAAACAAAAGCAAGTTTCGCACCAACTCTCAGAAGAGAGACAGAGGCCAAGGGCCGGTTAACTGCAATCGAAAAAGCAATTCCATCCACTCTCATCATGGAGGACCGGAAAGAACCGCGACAAGCTTATATACTTGAGCGAGGCGAATACACACAGCAACGGGAAAAGGTCAGCCCAAATCTTCCAGGATGGATCGCTCCTCCTAATAAGGACGCTCCCCCTAACCGTCTCGGTCTGGCCCAATGGCTGGTCTCACCAGAACAACCACTAACTTCAAGAGTAACGGTGAATAGGTTCTGGCAGCAAATCTTTGGTACAGGTTTAGTCAAGACCTCAGAGGACTTTGGAGTGCAGGGAGAACAACCCTCTCACCCGGAACTTCTTGACTGGATGGCCGTCGATTTCATGGAATCGGGGTGGGATGTCAAACGTATGATCAAACTGATGCTTATGTCATCGACTTACAGACAATCATCAAAAGCAAATCCAGAGAAATTTACAAAAGACCCACAGAACCGAATCCTCGCCCGAGGCCCAAGGTTCCGCCTCGATGCGGAATCCATTAGAGACCAGGCATTGTCACTGAGCGGCCTCCTGGGAAATAAGATCGGAGGAAGGAGCGTCAAACCATATCAGCCCGCTGGACTATGGAAGCCCGTCGGTTTTGGGGGAAGTAACACGTCCGTTTTCAAGCAGGACAAAGGTGAAGCGCTTTACAGAAGAAGCATGTACACTTTCTGGAAAAGAACCTCTCATCCACCCTCCATGGCAATCTTTGATGCTCCTAACAGGGAAACGTGCACAGTTCGCAGAGAAAGGACCAACACGCCACTGCAGGCACTGGTACTGATGAATGATGTTCAGTTCTTTGAAGCCGCAAGAAGGTTCGGGGAAAGAGTCATGAGAGAAGGAGGGAACGGGACCGAGGAACGTATCATGTTTATTTTCCGTACAGCCCTTGGGAGACTGCCGAGTGAATCAGAAAAAAGCTCAATCCTTAATCTCTATAATGAACACCTGAAGGATTTCTCTAATAATAATGGCACCGTCACTGAGATCCTGTCCACTGGGGAATCAGCCGTGGATAAATCACTGAATGCTAGTGAACTTGCTTCCTGGACAATGATCACTCACCTGATACTGAACCTGAGCGAAACCGTCACCAAAGGCTAAAAAATGAATCCTATCCGCGAATCAGAACTCATCGAAACGAGACGGCATTTCTTCGGAAAAGCCTCAGCGGGAATCGGCACCGCGGCTCTTGGGTCATTAATGAATCCGAACCTGTTCGGGGCAACATCAAATAATCCAATCGATCAACTCTCTCACATTGCACCCAAGGCAAAAAGAGTCATCTACCTTTTTATGTCCGGAGCACCGTCCCAACTAGATATGTGGGATTATAAGCCCGGTCTGGGAGAATGGTTCGACAAGGAACTCCCAGACTCTGTAAGGAACGGGCAACGCATCACGACAATGACTTCCGGTCAAAAACGTTTTCCGATCGCTCCTTCAAAATTCAAATTCAATCAACATGGAAAGGCCGGAACCTGGGTCAGTGAACTCCTGCCTCACACTGCCGGGATGGTTGATGATATTGCGGTACTGAAGGCCGTGAACACTGAAGCCATTAATCACGACCCCGCGATCACCTACATTCAGACAGGGAGTCAGTTACCGGGACGCCCGAGCGCAGGGGCATGGGTGTCGTATGGATTAGGCAATGAGAACCAGAACCTCCCTGCCTTTGTCGTCCTTCAATCGACAGTGAATGGTGGCTTCGGAGGGCAGGCACTTTATGAAAGATTATGGGGAGCAGGTTTCCTGTCCACTCGCCATCAGGGTGTTTCTTTAAGATCTAGCGGGGACCCTGTCCTCTATCTTTCCAATCCAAAGGGAGTGAGCCCAAAGTTGCGCCGCCGCATGTTAAACGAATTGGAAAAACTCAATAACGAACGGTACGAGGCAGTAGGCGATCCCCAAATAAGGGAAAGGATCGCGCAGTATGAAATGGCCTATAAAATGCAAAGTTCAGTACCTGAACTGACTGATATATCCGGTGAACCCAAATCAATACTCGATATGTATGGCCCGGAAGCCACTAAGCCCGGAACCTTCGCAGCAAATTGTCTCCTCGCTCGCCGCTTGGCCGAGAGAGGAGTCCGGTTCACTCAAATCTTTATCCGGCAGTGGGACCAGCACGGGAACCTGCCAAAAGACATAAGCAGGCAGTGCGGCATCATTGATCAACCGAGCGCCGCACTGATCCGCGACCTGAAGCAACGGGGCATGCTCGATGATACCTTGGTCATCTGGGGCGGAGAATTTGGTCGGACCGTTTACTGCCAAGGTAAATTAACAAAAGAGAATTACGGACGTGATCATCATCCCCGATGCTTCACTAAATGGATGGCGGGGGGCGGCATAAAGCCCGGAATCGTTTATGGTGAAACGGACGACTTCAGTTATAACGTGACTAAGGATCCGGTACACATTCATGACCTCAATGCGAGCGTAATGCATTGCCTTGGGTTCGATCATGAAAAACTAACCTATCGTTATCAGGGAAGAGACTTCCGCCTCACTGACGTGCACGGAAAAGTCGTTCACGACATCCTTTCATAAGAAGTCTCAACAGATCTTTTTTTCTTCTGATGATAACCTTTTGCATGGTTATTCATTGCTTTTATCCGACCCTAAGTACAAAATCTCAATCTCCCCACAGGCAGTCAATCCACTCTCAAAACCGTGCACCTCAAAAAAAACACGCAACGATCCCTATTACACTCCTTAGGAGTTGCCATTTTCCCATTGCTTATCTTCTCATCAATAGAGTCA
>JABSSR010000420.1 GCA_013213965.1 Verrucomicrobiales bacterium
AAAAGATTCATTATCCACTGTCATCCGCCTCCTTGGACCAGCTACAGAAAAAAGAAGCCGCTTCCCTGATAAGATTCCTTCGATGGAACAAGATTCTGCACCGAACTTTATCTGATCACTAACTTTATTGCTCCTGGGGGATTGGAGCCGCATAAGAACACATATAGATTCCAAAATTGATGTCTTTCCTTGAGTATTTTCACCTACAAATAGAGTAGTTCCACCCTCTAAAGAGCAGTCAAAACTCTCAAAACAACGAAAATTGCTTATTCTTAGCTCACTAAGCATTTATAGAACACTTTGACCAGATCAGCTGAAGCCTCAATGCCCAAATCGGTTGAATTTCGCCATTAAGCAGCCAACTTGGTCGGTCATAACACAAAAAATGGGTGAAAAAATACAAAGACTCCCCGGTTTCCGGGATTTTTTCCCGGAAGATTGCGCTGTCAGAAATTACGTTTTCGGAAAATGGCGCGAGATTTCGCGCATATATGGCTTCCATGAATATGATGGCCCCATTCTAGAACCAACAGATTTATATAAAAAAAAGAGTGGTAACGAGATTCTAGGACAGCTCTTTCATTTTGAAGATAGAGGCGAACGCGGAGTGGCTATGCGCCCCGAACTCACTCCTACACTGGCTCGGATGGCCGCGGCACGTCAACGAGACTATAAGAAACCATTACGCTGGTTTGGTATTGGACAATTTTTCCGATACGAAAAACCCCAGAAGGGAAGGACAAGAGAATTTTTTCAACTCAACGCCGATATACTGGGTGAAGAATCCAAAGAAGCCGACGCGGAACTGATTGCATTTTCGATAGATTTAATGTTGGCACTTGGCTTCACTAAAGAAGATTTCATCATACGCCTCAGTGATCGTGAAGCATGGTTAGAATTCATGCGCCAAGAATCCATCGACAGCTCATCTCAAGAACATTTCCTTCAAACAATTGATAAAATTGAAAGAGAAAAAGACGAGGTAACTAATGAGACTTTAGTTAAAATTGGAACGACAAGAGAAGCTGTACAGAATTTTATAAATTCCGCCGCTGACAGTAAACACTTCTCGTCAGTGATAAACAATCTGCGCGCTCGGGGACTATCCGATTATGTTAAAGTGGATCTTAATGTTGTCAGAGGATTGGCTTACTATACAGGCACGGTCTTCGAAGTGTTCGATACCAATAAGAACATGAGAGCAATTGCCGGGGGAGGAAGATACGATAAACTATGCTCACTTATAAGTGACGGCTCTGTTGACATCCCAGCTTGCGGATTTGCTATGGGTGACGTCGTAATCACTGACCTTATTAAACAAACAAAATCAGCAAATACTAAATTATTAAATTACTTGGGGACTGAGGATTCTTCAGACGCATATGTTGTAATTGCTGACGAAAATCACCGGAATGATGCACTCGCCATAGCTCAACTACTAAGAAATAACGGTTACCGAGTCTCTTATCCACTCACACCAACAAAAGTTAGTAAACAATTTGGAAATGCTGAGAACCTAAAGTCTAGGACTGCTGTAATTATCGGATCAGAATATCCAAAAATAAAAGTAAAAGATTTAATTCAGCGTGAAGAAATAGAGATTGAAACCGACCAGATCCTTAAGTTCATTAAATCTATCAAAAATACTCTACCCGAAGGCCCGCTCTTAGCAGAGTGAATAGAACCCTTAACTAACTTTCTTTCTTTCTTAAAATATGCGAACGCACAATTGCAACGAACTCCGCAAAGAACACATTGGTCAGACGGCAACCCTCATTGGTTGGGTCAATACCAAACGCGACCATCATGGAGTTATATTCATAGACATTAGGGATCGAGAAGGAATAACTCAGGCCGTATTTAGGAGTGAAGAGGATGCAGAGGCCGCTAAGATTTCTCATGGACTGAGGCAGGAAGATGTCGTTCGCGTTACTGGAACTATATCGGAAAGACCAGAGATCGAAGGCCAAGCCACAATTAACCCAAACATTGATACTGGAGAAATTGAACTCGTAGTCAACAACTTGGAAATTATCAATCACTCCGAGGTACTTCCATTTCAACTCGACAAGGAACTTTCCAATGAGGATCTAAGACTCAAGCACCGATACCTTGACTTGCGTCGATCCAGGATGGCTCGAAATTTACAAATTCGCCACCGCGTCGCAAAATCATGCAGAGACTTTCTTGATGAAATGGGTTACTTGGAAATTGAAACTCCAATCCTAAGTAAGAGTACCCCCGAAGGGGCCAGAGACTTTCTTGTCCCCTCGAGGCTAAATCCTGGAAAATTTTACGCACTTCCCCAGGCTCCTCAACAGTACAAACAATTACTTCAAGTTGCCGGAGTCGAGAAGTACTTCCAAATTGCTCGTTGTTTCCGTGACGAGGACCTGCGATCTGATCGTCAACCTGAATTTACTCAAGTAGACATAGAAGCATCCTTTGTGAATGCTGATGATATAATAAAGATCATAGAGGGCCTATTATCTAGATGCTTTAAGGAAGCAACAGGAATTGAAATTGAGGCTCCTTTTCCTAGGCTCACCTATCAGGATGCGATGAACATGTATGGCAGTGACAAGCCTGACAAGCGGTTCGGAATGGAACTCACTGACCTGAAAGAAGTATTCAAAAACAGTGAATTTAAAGTATTCAGCGGAGCCCTAAATGATAGCGGTGTAGTTAAAGCCATCAATGCAAAGAACTTTGCCTGCGTCACAACGGGACAAATGAATCATTTGACCGAGACTGCCCAATTGCACGGAGCCAAAGGGCTCGCGTTCATAAAAGTTGAAGATGGTGAATGGAAATCCCCCATCGTTAAGTTCTTCAGCGAAGAAGAAAAAGCCGCGCTGACTGAAACGATGAAAATTGAGGAAGGTGATTTGATTCTATTCGGAGCCGGAGATTGGGAAACCGTCTGTGAGGTTTTAGGAAGGATCCGTTTGGAGTGCTCACAGTACCTGGAACTGACAAAAGATAACAATGATCTTGAATTCTTATGGGTCACTCACTTCCCGCTACTTGCTCAAGACAAAGAGACTGGAAAATGGAACGCAGTTCACCATCCATTCACTCGACCAATAGATGAAGATAAAGAATTGTTAAATGACGAAGCCAATTATGGGAAAATCAGGGCAGAGGCCTACGATGTCATTTTGAATGGTAATGAAATAGGTGGGGGATCCATTAGAATTCATGAAGGTGATCTGCAGACCACAGTGTTCTCAGCCTTAGGAATAGAAGAAGACGAAGCGAAAGAAGAGTTCGGCCACTTACTGGACGCTTTCAGTTTTGGAGCACCTCCTCATGGAGGCGTGGCACTTGGATTTGATCGATTAGTAATGTTGATCGCCGGAGAAGAGAGCATTAGGGAAGTGATAGCGTTCCCGAAAAATAACCGAGGAATCGATCTCATGTCCTCTAGCCCTGCTGAAGTTGATTTTAAACAATTACGCGAGCTCTATGTTAAGTCCACTCGCCAAGAAGAAAACAAACCAGAATAGAATTCATGATTCCCATTAAAACCATCATCAAGCATGCCGCGGTAATTATCGCATGCATGTTAATTACATTGCCTTCGAATGCGGCTGAATATGAGATCGAGTCAGTCGGTTCATACATTCTATTCGACATCACTCATTTTAAAGTAGGAAAAGCCCATGGCCGCTTTAATGACTTCAAAGGAACGGTAACATACGATCCTGACAGCCTTGAAAAAAGTAAATTAGATTTCACGATCAAAGCTGCCAGCATCGATACGGGCCACAAAAAACGAGACGATCATCTCAGGAACAAAGATTTCTTTGATGTTG
>JABSSR010000421.1 GCA_013213965.1 Verrucomicrobiales bacterium
GAGAATTTCTTAACGGTGTGAATCGAAGAAGCAGGATCCCTGTAAATGTTATCAAGAAGAGACTGATTCCAGGATACGCGAACCCTGTGTTCCATGTTGAATCAAATACTTTCTTTAGTGCTGGTTATGATTTTGGTTAATTTGAATCTTGGCAAGATCATCAAGTGCGACCAGATAAGGCTTAGGATTTTCTTTAAAAATGGAAACGCAATCCTTGCAGCAGAAGTAGATGGTTTTGTCTTTATAATTGGTCTGGTATTTAGATACTGCTATCTCGGTTGGTTCAACTGGGCACCTCGTATTATCTATGGGGGAAGCTATTAGAAATGCATTTGTTTTTAAAAAGCAAATTGTGATGTATCCCATTATGGGAATTGTTTGCTTAGCAAAGTGCATGGTTTTGTTATCTTAACTTGGCGTGATAATTAGTGCAAATGCCTGTGTTTGTCATTTACATTTAAACTTGATTTATTTTGCTGTTTATTAATGATTTGAATTACTATGAAGGCCTTTTCAATTATACTGATATTAGTTTTTTCTTTTGTATCTCAATTAGTTGGTTCTAATTGGCCGGCCTGGAGAGGTCCAACTGGCAACGGTTTGGCAAAGAATGAGAAATTTCCATCTGAGTTCACGAATGAGAAAAATATTAAGTGGAAAATTTCTTTACCAGGTTCGGGGAGTTCCACGCCTGCAATATGGGAAGACTATATTTTTGTTACTTCCGGAATAAACTCAAAAGATGGATTAACATGTTTTGATAGAGGAGGGGAAAAGAGGTGGTCACATACATTCGGCAATGAAAGAAGAGGCAAACATAAGAATGGTTCGGGAAGTAACCCCTCGCCTGTAACTGACGGAGAAAATGTATTTGTCTATTATAAAACAGGGACACTTGCTTCAGTCGATTTCAAAGGTCAAGAAAAGTGGAAACGTAATTTACAAAAAGATTTCGGGGCGGATTCTTTATGGTGGGATTTAGGAACGTCACCTGTTCTGGTTGGAGATTTAATTGTAATTGCAGTCATGCAGGAATATGAAGGAGGAGATCCTAAGACAAAGGAGGATTCTTACTTGGTCGCTTTTTCTAAGGCTAATGGTAAATTAATTTGGAAAACAAACAGGACATATAAAGTTAAGGCAGAAACGGGTCAGTCTTATACAACGCCTTTAGTTGTTGGAGAGAAAGGTAAAGAAACAATTATTACCTTTGGCTCAGATCACCTCACAGGGCATAGAGCTTCAGATGGAAAGCTTTTGTGGGATTGTGGGGGTTACAATTCGGCTAACAAGGCAATGTGGAGGGTTATTGCATCGCCGTCGATCTCCGATGGGATAGTTGTTGTGCCATACGGCAGGAAGGGATATTTTGCCGGAGTAAAAGCATCAGGAGTTGGCGACATAACAAAAACAAATAGACTATGGGTTCATGATGTTGGGGCTGACGTGCCTAGTCCGATAGCAACAAATGGAAAGGCTTATCTGGTAACTGATCGAGGACAAATCTTTTGCTTTAATCTTGAAAGTGGAGATTTGGTCTGGAACCAAAAATTACCAAGATCGAGCTCGAGTTACTATTCATCACCTGTTATTACAGGAGACAGAATGATTTTGGCCAGAGAAGATGGGGCAGTGATGGTGATGAGACTGCTTGATAGTGGATTTGATTTACTGTCTGTGAATAATATGGGTGAGAGGTTGATAGCGAGTCCTATACCCTTAGATGGTTTTCTTTATTTGAGAGGGTCAAAGCACCTTTTTTGTATTGGTGAATAGGTTGACCTTATTACCGATTAGGAGCGTATATAGTGGCATATTTCGAACTGGTTCGTGACTAGTTCCTTTTTATTGAATGTAAAATCTGATTCAAATGTTGGAAACTTGGCATCCCCATCGTATTCATCAAAAATATGTGTAAGAAATATTTCCTGGGTTAAATGAATTAGAGAAGAGTAGATTTGAGCTCCTCCGATTATGAATATTGGATCTGAGTGGTCTTTGAAATCATGTATAAAGGTTTCAATTTCTTTATAAAGTTTGGTGTTTGGATCATGCTGATCCATGGTCTTGCTCAGTATGATGTTTTGTCTATTAGGCAATGGGTGACCTATCGATTCATAGGTTTTTCTCCCCATAACGATCGTATGATCTGAAGTAAGGTTTTTGAAAAACTTTAGATCTTCCGGTAAGTGCCAAGGAAGTGAACCCTTCACTCCAATGACTCGATTGCTACTCATTGCGGCAACAGCGATTAGGTGCGGCAATTTATGAGTGGCGTTGCTCATACAGAAATTGGGGCAGATATTGCAGGGTGAGGATCATAGCCATTAAGTTTAAAGTCCTCAAAAGTGAAATCATCTATTTCTGTAACTTGAGGATTGATCCACATGGTAGGGAGTTCTCGGGGCTCTCTAGAGAGTTGAGTCTCAACTTGTTCGATGTGATTTAAATATATGTGAAGGTCTCCAAAAGTGTGGACAAAATCCCCGGGCTTCAAAGAACATACTTGAGCGACCATTAGAGTTAAAAGTGAATAGCTCGCAATATTAAACGGAACACCAAGGAAAAGATCTGCTGACCTTTGGTAAAGTTGACAACTCAATTCATTAGATTCAATGTCCACATAGAATTGGTAAAAGGCATGGCATGGAGGCAATGCCATTCTGTCTACCTCTCCGGGATTCCAGGCGCATACGATATGCCTCCTATCTGTAGGATTGTTTTTTATGCCGTTGATAAGGTTGGCAACTTGATCAATTGTTTGACCTCTTGAGTTCTGCCACTTTCTCCATTGCTCACCGTAAACGGGGCCAAGGTTCCCATCTTCGTCAGCCCATTCGTCCCAGATTGTAACTTTGTTATCTCTAAGATATCCAATATTCGTATCGCCTTTTAAGAACCATAGAAGCTCGTGGATGATTGATCTGAGGTGAAGTTTTTTCGTGGTAAGGCAAGGAAATGTTTTTCTTAAGTTAAAGCGGGCCTGAGCACCAAACACAGACATTGTACCAGTGCCTGTCCGATCGGTTCGTTGCTTACCTTCATCTAGCACAAGTTGGAGAAGTCGATGATATTCCTTCATAGAAAAATGATTACTAATTTTGTTAAGTAAAGCTAGAGATCTAATCAAGTTAAATGTTTAAAGTTGATCAAATAATTAAATTATAAATTTAGTTATTTCGATTTTATGCGGGAAAAACTCGGATGAATATCATCATTGTCTCCGTGAATTCCATTTCTTCCGTTCGAGCTGATGCGTGTATTGCCATTGGATTTGATGAAAATAATAGGTCTTTTCCAATAATCTACGAGCTGTTTTTCTCTAACGAGTATACTTTTTTTATGCAGATAAGTTTTGTTTCTTGAGTTGTTTCCTAACAAGGCACTTATGGTTTTTGAAGAATTTTCGAGGCCCTTTGACTCCGGATAGTCGGATCTGTATTTCCGTAAGGAATCATCGATTAAATTGATGAGTTGGTACGTTGCTCTGGACTGAACGTTAGGCCAATAGAAAAAGTAATATATGATGGATGAGAAAAAAATAATAAGTGAGCACCAAGTGATAGCAGTGATACATCCCTTGCTCATTAAGAAATAACGTGGGTACGGTTGTTTGCTAGTTTGGTTGAATGAAGAATGTATATAGAGGAAGGAATATATTTTTTTCTTCAACAGTACAAAAAAGAACTGAGCACATCATGATTATTATCGAAAGAATGGATTTCATGTGTTCGTGATTTGTTAATTAATGCTTGAATCGTATTTTTGATGCCATTCCTTATAAACTTCTGGAGAAATTTCAGATGGCTTGATTTCGCTTCGGCCTCCCCAAAAGACATTAGTGTATAATACTTCAATTCCTATATTTTCAAGGTGAGAGTCAATCGCTTGTTTGTGATCAAGAACCTTGTCCTTCTCTGTTCCATGAACTACTCCCATTACATTAACATTGCCAAAATTTTCTCCGCCCTCTCTCCAATAGCAGTGAGTTAGTATATGATGCCTGCCAATTTCTGAGCCTGCTTTGAATTGCATGCCTTCTTTCACTCTCCAATGGAATAAGCCATTAAATCGAGTGACACGTTTCCCGGTAGCAGAAGGTTTCGCATGTTCAAGAAAAGTAGAAAAACGGCCAATGACCTTTTTCTGATTAAGGTTTTCTGCAATGTTGAAGTAATCTTCTAGTGGAATGTTTAGCGCTTCAGCCCGACTGGTCCATGGATCGAGTGATATCTCC
>JABSSR010000422.1 GCA_013213965.1 Verrucomicrobiales bacterium
ATTGAGCTCATTGCCACTCACATCATTGTACAATTCAACGTACTTACTCCTTGCTGCGTAGCGTCCGATGCTGCGACTGATCTCATAAATGAGAGGATTTCTGATCAAGGCACGATCAAATTGATAACGTGAATTGAAGATCCAGTCAGCCTCACGGGCAAAACCGAAAGGTTTAATATTATTGTCCTCATTGTCACCATCGTTCCAAGTTTCCACAGACATCCCGTACTTTGGCCACCCGGCAGAACTGGATCCACGCTTTCTGACACCAGAACGTGTCGTTATCTGTGGGGCCTGCGTCAGAGTAGTTCGCCCCGTCTCAGGATCAGGCTCGAAGAAAAATATGTAGGCATCCTTGCGGGCAGTCGAACCACTGTCAGGAGGACCACCCTTACCTAGGGTAGACATAACAATGACAGGTAAATTCGATGAAAATGAAGGGACCGAACCTGACATCTTCAGGAAAGTACTGGTGCCAACTTCTCCGTCCAGGGCCCCAGGCAGGAAGGCCTGAGCCCGGACCTGGGTGGATTTTGTTATTGAGATTGGCCCAGTATAAAGGTCGGACTCTGAACCGAATACATTTGAGGGAACTGTGAGGTCAGTCGTGTAGCGAATCTCCGCTCCAGGGGTCTCACAACTAAGTTCTAATTCGAAATTATTTTCATAGAGCTTACTCTCGGTTGAAAATACAACCTCGCCCGGAGGCTGGCTAAAAATGATTCCGTTCGGCGTTCCCGGGGACGGCTCTTTAAAAAAACCAAACTGCGCACCGCCGCTCGTGTCCTGCACCTCTGCAATGAGTTCAACGCCAATGGCAAAGTCAGATCCGCTAGCGGACCTGTTCATGGCCTGAACGGCCAAAACATTATTTCCCCCAACAACGGAACCTGCCTTTGAGGATATGTCATCAGTTATGGGACCACTAATGACCTGACTATCAAGGCGTGATGCCGTAGCTCTCGAGTCAAAGGCTACAGGAACAGGAACATTTGTACTTGCAAGCTCCTCACCATTTAAATATGCCACGTACCCATCATCAATGGTAACAGCCAGCTGAGCTGAAATGATTCTCTTGTCAACATCATCAAAAACAAATGGGAAACGGAAATAACCACTAGCATTAACCCCCTTCATGTCGCCTGATATGTCGGTTGCGATGAGTGGCTCTAACGTACCTCCCCTAGATTCAAAACCGACAGGATGTGCAACAGAAGTCCATTCTGAGTCATTAAATCCTGGAGCAGCTTCTTTCCATCGATCACCTAGGGAATCATCGGTCGGGATAAAATAATTAACTGTCGCATCCTCAGCAACTAGGACCTGCCTATTCACTAGACCGGAAGTTCCATAACCGTAAGAAGAACCGGCATACTGCTCAGGATAACCTTCAGCGAAGTCTGACTCCACTGTCTTACCGTCAGGAGCAATCAAACCCAAATAGTCACCCTTCCTATCAAGAGTAAAACTTGCATGGAGAGGAGCTCTCGGATCCTGATGGTTCTTGGCCGAAGCAAAAATCACAATCCTGTTACCCCCTCTTATTGTGACATCGGGTAACTGCCAACGCGTCAAATCATTCGAGTTATTTGTCAGATAATAACCTTCGAGTGAAGCAGAAGAATCACCTGTGTTAGTAATTTCAATCCAGTCCGAAGGCTCACCATCATCATCAAGACTAGTAAGTTCGGCTACTGCTTTAATTTCCGTAATGGAAAAATCAGCGAGCAGCTGTGAATTAATTGAAAAATAAATTGCGAGCAGCGGAAGGAGAGCGGCTAACGGGGAAAGGCGCCGTTTGTGGGTTTTCATGTGTTAAAATAGGATAAACCCTTAACATAATTTTAAAAAGATTTTTTTCAGAATACAGAGATTCAGCACAACCCTTAATTTGATGCTATACTCTTAATAATTACATATGAACAACGGACCCACCTTCAGCCCAGTCGATGATATTGTCTCCGACATAAGGGCCGGCAAAATGGTCATCATTACAGATGACGCTGACCGCGAGAACGAAGGTGACTTAATCGTTGCTGCTCAATGCATTACACCTGAAATTGTCAATTTTATGACAAAAATTGGCCGTGGCTTGATTTGCAGTCCTATCACTGAGCCAGTGGCAATGCGCCTCGAACTGCCTATGATGGTTCCAAATAACCGCGAACCATTTAAAACAAATTTCACTGTTTCTGTCGATGCCGCTAAGGGAATCACTACCGGAATCAGCGCTTCTGACAGGGCCGAAACCATCAAACTACTCGCTGATGATGCAACTATTGGTGAGGATCTTGTCCAGCCAGGCCATATATTCCCTCTCCTGGCCAAGCCCGGAGGAGTCCTCAGAAGGGCAGGTCATACAGAAGCCGCCACGGACCTGACCCGTTTAGCCGGGCTCAATGAAGTCGCTGTCATATGCGAAATATTAAATGACGACGGTAGCATGGCCCGCCTACCAGAACTCACTTCCATCGCGAAAAAGCACGATCTGAAGATCGGCACAATAGAAAGCCTCATCCAATATCGGAGGAAACGAGAACGTCTAGTTGATCACCTCGAATCAATTAATCTTCCTACCAAATGGGGCAATTTTAATCTCCACATGTATCAATCCACTTACGGTGAAGAAACCCATTTAGCCTTAGTCAGAGGTGAAATTAATCCAGACAATGCCGTCATTGTTAGAGTCCATAGCGAATGCTTAACGGGCGACGTTTTCGGATCACAAAGGTGTGATTGCGGAGGCCAATTAGACGCTGCCATGGAACGAATATCACAGGAAGAGAATGGCATATTATTATACATGAGACAGGAAGGAAGAGGGATCGGACTGCAAGCCAAAATCCACGCATACAAGTTACAGGAAGAAGGCTATGACACGGTAGAAGCTAACGAAAAGCTCGGTTTCCCTGTGGACCTCCGTGATTATGGTATCGGCGCTCAAATACTTTACGAGTTAGGAGTGCGTAAGATCCGCCTCATGACAAACAATCCCAAAAAAGTCATTGGCCTCAATGCTCATAAATTAGAAATTATAGAACAAATACCAATCAAGCTGAACCCTACTCAACACAATAAAAAATACTTAGACACTAAACGTGAAAAACTTGGTCACGATTTATAATCGTGGCTCTATTAAATTTTAATTCCAATGTCCTCCAATTCACTCGCTCCTAAGCCAAGATCTATAGGCACAAGACGAACCATAAGTATCGTCGCGAGCCTCTATAATGATGAACTGGTCAATTCATTACTGAATTCAACTATTGAGGAGCTCAGACGCATAATGCCAAGTATCACTGTGCCAGTTTACAGAGTTCCCGGCGCATTTGAAATCCCAGTATGCGTAAAACACTTAATCGAAAACAACCCGAACGATGCACTCATCGCTCTTGGAGTTATAATAAAAGGTGAAACTGATCATGCTGATCTTGTTGGAAGCTCAGTGACAACGTCACTTCAAAACCTGGCATTAGCCCATAACATCCCGATCATCCATGAAGTACTGCTCACTGAAAATCGTGAACAGGCAGTAGAAAGATGCCAAGGGGCTAAAAATAGAGGCTTAGAAGCAGCCAAGGCGGCAGTCACAATGGCAGAACTCTTTTCTAGCCTGAACGCGATAAAGGATCGCAGGACCAGCACAAGTAATGGGTAAGAGGAGGGACGGCAGAGAAGCTGCTATACAGTTCCTCTTCAGTCGTGACATCAATAAGGATCTCGGGCCGGATGACTTCGACACATTCTTCTCCTTGTGCATAGCGCCAGCAGGAGCCAGAAAGTTCGCCAAAGAACTGCTCACGGGCATGCTTGATAATCTTGAAGAGATCGACACGAAACTAGAGCCTGAACTGGAAAACTTTGAACTTAAACGCCTCTCCACCATCGACAGAAATGTTCTTCGCCTTGCCACATACGAAATGTTCTACCTTGATGATGCACCTCCTATCGTATGTATTAATGAAGCAATCGAAATATCTAAAAGATTTGGAACAGAAGATTCAGGAAGCTTTGTGAATGGTGTGCTAGACAAAATGAAGGACAAACTCGATCGTCCGCTTCGCTAGCAGCTACAACTAACCGAACTAGATATGGCTGGATTATTCAAAAAGATCCTCAATAAATTTTCCCGGGAAAAGTTCGACTGGGACGAACTTGAAGAGACTCTAATCTCCGGAGACCTAGGCATTAAATTATCCATTCAAATAATTAATACACTGCAAGAGAAAGGAAAATCAATTAACCCTGAAGACATTATTGACGCCTGCCGAAATGAAATTCGCTCCATCCTTCCCGAGGACACAATTCATATCAGCCCCCTAGAAGATGGTCCAAAAGTTATTCTTGTCGTTGGCGTAAATGGTACAGGCAAAACAACATCCAGCGCCAAGCTTGCGTACCTTTTAAAATCCAAAGGACACAACGTCATCCTTGCCGCGGCTGACACTTTTCGCGCAGCCGCAATTGAACAGTTAGAGATTTGGGCGAACCGCATCGATGTTCCTCTCATCAAAGGTGAATACAAGTCAGACCCTTCTTCGGTCTGCTTTGAAGCTCATTCCGCCGCGATCGATGCAAATGCAGATTATTTAATATGCGACACAGCTGGAAGACTCCACACCAGGCACAATTTAATGGAAGAACTTAAAAAGATTAAAAGGAGCCTATCCAAAGGAAACGAATCTGCCCCTCACGAAGTGCTTCTTGTGGTCGATGCCACTACCGGATCAAATGCCCTTTCTCAGGCAAAAGAATTTAATACAGCTACCGAGTTGACCGGTTTAATTGTCACAAAAATGGACGGGAGCGGCAAAGGCGGAATCGTCGCATCAATAGCAAATGAACTTCAAATATCTACTCGCTTCATAGGTCTTGGCGAGGAAGTTAATGATTTTGAAATGTTCGACACTGAACGATTTATAAATCAAATTCTTTAGGCTTCTGTCCTAGGGAAAAAAGCTGTATACACAATGATAAATCAATATTATTGATAAATTATCATTGAACTATGACTGACCCCCAAACTCCCATTTTTAACCGGAAGAACCCATTATTAGCAAAAATCAATAGCAAGGAACTAATCACAGGAAACTGTGAAACCAAAAGGACCTGGCACATTGAGGTTGACCTTCTCGATTCGGGATTGAGTTTTATTCCTGGCGACTCACTTGCGCTCCTCCCTCAGAACGATCCTTCACTGGCCAATGAATTAATTGAGGTCCTCGGATTCTCAGGCACTGAAACCGTGCTCAATCCAGCAAAGGAAGAAAC
>JABSSR010000423.1 GCA_013213965.1 Verrucomicrobiales bacterium
GAACTCTCTATTTCAGCAGTGGCCTCTTCAGTGCTCCATGAAGAATTAACATTACGAATTGAAGATGCATTAGAGTGAAAGGCGATCCCTGAACCCCCTTCTGAAAATTTCCTATCAGCACCTTTGACCCTTCTCTTATTTAAATCGACGAGTTCATTGCTTGCCGAAGAGCTCTGGGTCTTCTTTCTAGATTTACCCTCACAACCGAGAAATAAATATAATAAAGTTAATAAAATGACAAATCGCACCACCGACACACTAAATCTTCATGCCAAGCATCACTCAGGTCAATACCGCTGAGCATTTTATATTATTTAGTTAAACTAAAGCTGGGGAACTTTCCAAACTGGAATCCCTCCTTCACCCATTTGCTCTCGGTACCAGACATGGTATGGCCTAACAGGTGACATTGGAACCTTTTCATTAACCATCAATGGTCTAGCCTCTTTCCAGAAAATTTCATATGCATCTCGCATTTTCTTAATAAGAGCGGGCTTCTCTTTCGCGATGTTCACTTTCTGACCAGGATCCTTTTCCATATCAAACAGAGCCTCACCTACTAGTCGATATCTTTGATTCCTTACGGAAAACGCCTTCCACATATGATCATTAGGTTCTGACCCTGTCTTCCAACGTGCCCTCTGAGAGAATAAATATCGGTCAGCCCAATCCGCTTCAGGATTTTCGATCAGAGGAAGAAGGCTACGCCCGTCGACTTGCTTCTTTAAATTTTTACTCAACTTAAGACCTGCTAATTCAGCAAATGTCGGAAATATATCTATATGAGCTGCCATTTTTTTAACGCTTTTATTTTCCTGAACTTTCCCTTTCCAGCGCACAAAAAACGGAACCCTCACTCCACCTTCCTCGACACTTCCTTTTAGACCCTTTTGTCCCGCATTATAAAAAGGATACCCCTTGGCAACTTCTTTCCCGGGCCGGCCACTGCCCCCACCTGTCATCCCGTTATCAGACATGAAAATTAACATCGTATTTTCATCTAACCCCCACTCAGATATTTTTGCTGAAAGTCTTCCCACATTCTCATCAATGTTCTCTATCATTCCGTAAAATCCTGCCTGGGTATTACCGAATCCTATATCCTTGAACCGTTTTGTGTTACTCGGAGGTGCAATGAATGGACCATGAGGTGCGTTCGTGGTGATATATGCAAAAAAAGGTTCCTCAGCCTCTTTCATTCTTTTTATCCATCCAAGAGCCGCGGTAAAAAACAAATCAGTACAGTATCCTTTAGTCTTCACAAACTTTCCATTATGACGAATTACGGGGTCAAAATATTTATTACCCGGGGCATCTGCACAGCTGCACGCATATGCTTGTCCGATGCCTCCAGCCCCATGAATAAATACCTCATCAAAGCCTCTATTATTTGGTTGATACTTAACCTCATCACCTAAGTGCCACTTTCCGAATATCCCAGTATTGTACTTCGCTGCTTTAAGGTGCTGCGCAACTGTCACTGTACCAAGTGACATTCTTTCCCGTTCAAGTATGGTATGAGTAACTCCATTTTTAAGAGGATGTCTTCCACCCATTATAGCTGAACGCGTAGGTGAGCAGGTCGGACTGACCAAGAACCTCTCAAACCTAGTACTTTGTCCATGCATACGATCAAGGTTTGGAGTTTTAATCCATGGGTGTCCGTTTGCTCCGATAGGACCATAACCTTGATCATCAGTTATTATTAAGATGATATTTGGCCGTGACCCCTTTAAAATTGAAGCCTGAGAAGCTAGAATAAATAGGGAACAGATAAATAATATTATTGAGCAAGTTTTCATCTGATATTTTTCTTAGTGCATTAATCAACTTTTAGCCGATATCTCCCAGCCGCTTTGCGTAGACTAACATTTTCTCCAAATGTTTTCTTCAGCTTACTTGTTTTTAAAGTATCCTCGATTGGCCCCTTTTCGACAAATTCTCCCTCATTAAGCAAAGCCGCATGAGTGATGGAGGGAATGATTTCTTCTACGTGATGAGTTACTAAGATTAGTGTTGGAGCCCCTTTTTTTCGGGAAGCGAGTCTGTTAACAAACTCCAAGAAATCTTCTCTTGCGACAGGATCAAGACCAGCACAAGGTTCATCAAGAATGAGCAATTTGGGTTTGCACATTAATGCTCTACCGACAAGTGTCCGCTGCCTTTCACCTTGAGATATAACCCCCCATGAACGGCTTCGCAAATGCTCAACTTCAACTTTTCTCAGAATCTTTTTTGCAGCTTTTCGATCCACCCTAGGAATCTTTCCCCAATGATTAATCATCGCGTTCTTACCACTCAATACTACTTCAAAAATTGTCTCTGAAGGATCTATTTTTTGAGCAATGCTCGCACTAACGACTCCAATCCGTTTTCGCAAATCGCTCCAAGCGACATCCTCCTTCCCAACAATCACATCTCCCCTCGTAGGAGTCACATATCCTGCCATTGACATCAGAAGAGTCGTTTTACCAGAACCATTCGATCCAAGTAAAACCCACTGTTCTCCCTTTTCAATTTTCCAAGAAATCTTGCGTAAAACAACACGATCATAACGCACCGTCAGCCCTTTAATTTCGACAACCGGATTTGGCTTCTTCTTTGTCTTCTCTTTCTTTGACTTTTTAGCGCCCATCAAAGTATTTTTTAGCAACCTACACAGTGATTATCAAGATCACTAATTAATAAATAGCAGCAATCACGAAATAATATCATGAAGCACATGACCATGAACATCAGTCAGCCTCATATCCCTACCACTAAATCTATATGTGCTACGTTTATGATCAACCCCCAAAATATGCAACATCGTTGCATGCAGATCATGTATTTCAGCCTTTCCCTCAATAACATGGTATCCGAATTCATCAGTCTTACCATATACAGTGCCGCCCTTGATTCCTCCTCCGGCCATCCACAATGAATACGCAAAAGGATGATGGTCTCTACCATTACTTCCTTGAGCAAAAGGAGTCCGTCCAAATTCACCTGCCCAAACAACTAAAGTTTCTTTTAGCATTCCGCGCTGTTCAAGATCCTCCAACAAAGCAGCAATGGGTTGATCGACTGCTCTTGAGTTGTCTTCATGATTACGCTTAAGGTTCCCATGCGCATCCCACCTATCATGGCCACAATCAGGGCAAGTCAACTCTATAAAACGCACTCCCCTCTCAACTAACCGACGTGCCATTAAGCATTCAGCTGCAAATATACGTGCCTTATCATACTTATGATTCATTCCATAAAGTTCTTTTATTGAATCTGATTCACCAGATAAGTCAGTCAATTCAGGAACTGAACTCTGCATTCTAAATGCCATTTCATAATTTTTGATGGCCGACTCAATGGCGTCCTGCCCACCAGTAAGATTAGAAATTTCCTTATCTAGTTTGGCAACCAAATCAAGCTTCCTTTGCTGATGATTCGAATCAGATTCCCGACGCTTGATATTCGCGACCGGCGATGCTTGTGGTTTGAAGACTGATCCTTGATAGGCTGCAGGCAAAAACCCACTATTAAAGTTATCCAACCCACCAGGAGGCGTAAGGCCTCCATTCACCACAACAAATCCTGGCAAATCTTCACTCTCACTGCCAAGACCATAAGTGACCCATGAACCCATGCTCGGCCGCCCTTGAACTCCACTACCAGTATGTAAAAAATAATTAGCATTCGTGTGTTCAGAGAATTTTGATGTCATTGACCGGACCACGGCAAGCTTATCAGCATGCTTGGCTATATTAGGGAAAAGGTCACTAATCGGAATTCCGCTTTTACCGTACTTCTTAAAGCCCCAGGGACTTGCTAAAATTTTCCCGTTATTATTGAACTGTGTCGGGGCAACCTTAAAGAACTTAGAAGGATCTTTACCGTTATGTTCTTTCAGTAAAGGTTTTGGATCAAACGAATCCACATGCGAAACCCCGCCATCCATGTAAAGAAAAATGATACTCTTCGCTTTCACTTCATGGTGAGTGCCTATCATTCCTTTACCATTAGAAGCTGATGCATTTTGCATAAAAAGAGCATCCAAGGCAAAGGCCCCAAATCCAATTCCTGAACCCTTTAATAAATCTCTACGACTCAAAGGCTGTGGTCTAAATCTATTGCAATGCATAAGTCTAATTTATCTTAAAAATATAAATTCTTTCGTATTAAAAATCACATGAGCAAAATCCGTTAATTTCTGCACATCCACTTTGTCTTCACCAAGAAATTCCAAAGCTGCATCTAATTCTTTTTCGCTAGGATCTCTCGCAAAAGCCTTCATGTACATCCGCTTCACTATCTGAGCTGTATTTAATTTAGCATCATTGAAGCTCTTCGCCCATATAACAGACTGCTCATGAACGAACGGATCATTCATCATTATTAGTGCCTGAGCAGGGACATTAGAAACTGTTCTTCTGCCCATACTGCTAAATGGGACAGGAGTATCAAATGCAAGCATCATCGGAGATAGGAAGTTTCTTTTCACTGATACATAAAGACTTCTCTTCCCCTTCCCATCCAGAGGACCTCCTCGCGGACGGCCCCTACCTGTCATGAAATCCGTCACATGAACCGGCACAGAGCCTCCATCGCAGAAAATTTTATTATCCATTCTTCCTGAAACCATGAGAATGCTATCGCGAATTGATTCACCTTGAATCCTTTTTAGGTTTGCTCTGTGAAGTAGGATGTTTTCAGGATCCACTTTAGAACCCTTAGTATTAGTTGAACTGGACTGGCGGTAAGTCTGCGTAAGAACCATCCTTCTTATTGCCCTCTTAATGGACCAATTATCTCCTATGAAAGAAGAAGCTAAATGATCTAATAAATCAGGGTTCGAAGGTCTCTTTCCTAAGACTCCAAAATCATCGGTAGATGGAACAATTCCTCTACCAAACAAATGATGCCATAATCTATTTACAAATACCCGCGCCGTTAAAGGATTATTAGTATCGATGACTTGCCTCGCAAGAGACAATCGCCCACTACCAACTAGTGAAACTTGCTCTTTCTCTCCACCTAGTGCAGTAAGAAACCTTCTAGGCACTTCCTCTCCGAGTCTTCTATGATTTCCGCGTAATAATACAAACTCATTTTCTTCGGTCCCATCACAAAGCGCCTGAACTTTTCGTGGAGCAGGAACTTCACCACAAAGCTTAGAAACTTCTTTTTTTAGCCTTAATGATTCATTTTCAGTATTTTTATCATCGACACCACATGCAACTCCCCAAGCAAGGAATCTTCTCCCATCCTCATCTATTTTTGATAAGTCCTCATTAATCGAACGCTTCCAAAGCCATCCATATGCAATGGCAAGATCTTGGACAGAATGAATCTTATCATTAGTAGATATTTTATACGCAATAGCGGAAGCTCCCGGCTTAGGTGCACCGCGGTCCGAAAACCAAATCTCATCGACATCAAAATAGCCGTCCCCATGATCAATGTATTCAATGTGCGCTTTGTGACCCTTATACATTTTCAAGTCTCTTCCTTGAGTCAGCCAATTATTATGGCCGTCAGTATTAGGGTCATTTAATCTTGTTCCGCCAAATAAAAGCCCATTATAAGGCTCCATATAATAGCCATCTATAATCACACGAATGCGAAGGCCTCCTTTCCTGGCTCCGAGACGATGATGGATCTGATTATGTGAAATTGTAAATGTTGGGGAACGGAGAACTCCTTGTAATTTCCCGCCTAATCTCCCGCCATTTGCTCGGTCAGGAACGGCCGCTTTACCATCAGACTGAACCCATTCACCCGGCTTACTTGGCGCATCCTCAAAAGCTTCACCCTCAACCAACCATCCAGCTTCCTTGTAATTACTTTCAGAAAAGTCTGCAAACTTGATACTGTCCTTCGTTGATTCAAGATGCTGTTGCTGTTGATCCGTCAACTTACGCTTAATCATTTCCATTTTCTTATCGAAAAGGGCTGGAGTTAAATTGAGATTTGCATCAATGAACTGCGACCAAACAAATAACGAATGCTCAGGGTCTTTAATTTTAGGATCTTTAACCATTTCAACCCATCGATTCAGTGTTGATTCTGAAACTTTATATTTATTAAGAACTTCACTTAATTGCACGCCACTGATCACCTCCTTCGAAGCCATTAGATATAGAGCGATCTTCTCTGGAGATACATTCTCAGTAAAAGCATCTATAGAAATACTGTCCAACTGTGATTTGAGTCTCTTTATTTCTGAGATCTTTGATTCGATCGCATCTCCCGGATCAAGGAAAGCTTCCTGACGACGTGAACTTTGCAGATAACCGGCTAGAGCATAATAATCCTTTGTGGATATAGCATCAAACATGTGATCATGACAACGAGCACATGAAACTGTGAGCCCCAAAAACGCCTTACTAAACACGTCGATCTGATTGTCCACTCGCTCCACTTCATTGCCTCTAACATCTGTAGGGGCATGGGTCGCTTCATGAAGATGCCAAAAACCTGTTCCTATAACTGATTCATTATAGTTATCCTTTTGATTCTTTCTTGGATTCTCTAACAAATCACCTGCAATATGCTCCACTGCAAATTGATCATACCGAACATCATTATTGAATGCTCGGATAAGGTAATCCCTGTACTCTGTTGCATATGGTATGGGGTAATCAAATTCATGCCCACAACTTTCAGCGTATCTCACCAAGTCCATCCAATGTCGTGCCCAACGCTCCCCAAAACGAGAAGATGATAGAAGCTTATCAACTAGCTTTTCATAAGCGTCATCAGAATTATCATTTAAAAACTCATGCACTTCATCCGAACTAGGCGGTAATCCAATCAAATCAAAATAGACACGACGTATCAACGAATTATTATCCGCCGGCAAAGAAGGTTTGAGTCCTTTCTTTTCAAGCGCTGCCAAAATATGAAGATCAATCGGATCCGAAGACCAATCCTTATAGCCGACTTGCGGAGGATTGTTTTTAGCTATTGGCTGCCAGCACCAATGTTCTGACCTTCGCTTATTTAAATCAAAAACTTTTGGGCCGAGCTTTTTCTCAAAATCAGGTAATGGCTCATTAGGCCAAGGCGCTCCCATCAAGATCCAATCTTCAAGAACCTTAATATGATCATCACCTAACTTTTTTTTGGGAGGCATTTGTGTGTCCGGATCCTTATAACGGATAGCCCCTATCAAAAGACTCTTATCC
>JABSSR010000424.1 GCA_013213965.1 Verrucomicrobiales bacterium
ACAATGGTATACCAGTTGTAGAGGATAATGGAGCCGGTCCTGATTCCTATGCTATTTCAATAGGTTATTTCAATGCAGACGAGGACGGAATTTTTAACGTTCGTCTAGGTGAAGGTGTTCCTTTTGCCCAAGAAGGCAGAACTGAATTGGACGGGCTTATTATTGTCCCTCCCGCTGACAGTAAAATCCCAATCCAGCAATTCACTGCCACAGACGAAATAGTTCCCCCAGGACAAACCGTCACATTAAAATGGATCATTAGCCCTGGAGCCACACTTGCAAGTATTAATCCGGGCAACATTGATGTCTTGGCAAAGACAGGAGCGGACGGTAAAGGATCAATCGAATTAAATCCAAAGCTAGAAACTGAATACACACTGAAAGTGAACACCCCTGAGGAAGAATCTAGTGCTTCTATTTCGGTTGACGTTTCATTGATCGGTTACTTCATCGCCGAACCCGCAGTAATTAACTCGGGAGAAGATACAACGCTGTCTTGGTTAGTCAGGGAAGATGCTTCTATCAGCATTCCTCCGATCAATTGGTTAGTGCCTCCCGAACATGAAGGAACAGTTTCAGTTTCACCTGAAACAACAAGCAAATACATTTTAACGGCAAGTGCTGGAGGAAAAAGTGAAAGCGCAGAGGTTCTTATCAATGTCTTAGCTCCTCCCAGTATTGGCGGTAATTTTTCAGCACCAGTAGACGGTTGGGATTATGACTTCAACGGTGACGTGGACCCGTTATCAGTGGAATGGAATCATGATAATGGCTCAGATGCCTGGGACTCGTCTGACCTAGAGTCAGGAGCTCCTGGTGGAATTGCCATCTTGAATGAGGGGGGAAACAACTTCCTGAGATTACAGGACACCGGAGACCCAAGAAGTCACGGCTTTGGTGACCCGGGATCAAATAGAAAAGTATATTTTACAAAAGACCTCACTGCTATTCTAAGTGATGGATATTCCCCTCTCGTTGACGGTATCACGCTAAACTTCAGGGCCCGGGTACCTGTCCCGGATGACACTTTACCATTCGATGATGCACATCCCGCCAATGGAAATAAATCTGAATGGCCAGCAAATGGGGACGGTTACGCTATCCACGACGGAGGGAAAGGTACTTTCGGTATCCGTGACAGCCTGAGTGGACAACTTATTTCATTTACTTTGTCCACGGATCCTGGACTAGGAAGTGATTACTCAGAAGGAGTAGGACTCTCGATGAATAGACTCAATGGAGAAAACCCTTCGGCCGAAGTAGATGCCACGGACGGTGGCGGAGAAACAAATCTACTACCGATTGAACCACTGAACTGGAACGACTTCTGGATCACCATAGAAGCAGACACCTCAGGCTTTGGAACTCACCGAGCAGACATTTACATGAATGGTAACAGTACCCCTTCAAGTTATTTTCTCACTTCAGGCACCGGAAGTGATGCGGGAACTACTTACATGGCCATGGGCCTTGGAGCAACTCCACAGTCAGGAGCCGTCGATATTGATTTCTTCAATATTAAAGAGGGCATACATGTCCCAACAAACAATAAACCTTTTCAAATTATCGATATTGTCTATTCAGAGAACGGCGTATCCATTTCCTGGCCTTCCCGTGCCGGCGAGGCTTTTCTCATAGAAAAGAGTGAGGATGCTCTTTTCTGGGAAGAAATGGATGATTCTTACCCTGCCAGCGACGATAGTGAAGTGACCGAATTTTTAGACGAAGAAATCGCAGGATTTCGAAAGCTGCTGTATCGGGTCAGTCGGGCCACCGAATAACAATTACCAACCACAATAATCAAAAAATCTTAATACATGATAAATTTCAAAAACCAAAATTACATGAATCAACCAAAATTCAAAAAAAGCCTCTTCTGTGCTGGCCTCGTTCTTAGTGCCGTCATTACTTTAGCCTCAGTTCAGAAAATTCATGCCCTGGAACTTCTTAGTTACTGGGACTTTAATGATCCTGCCGATTCCACGTCCGCTGCGGATGTGACAGGAAATTCCCCTGACCTTGGATTTAATGGAGGTGCCGCTTACACGGAAGATAGTGGAGGGCTCAGTGATTCAGCAGGTGACTATGCCCTTGACATTGGCGGTGTTAATGATGGCTCCTATGGACTGACGCCTGAAGGGGACCACTTAAATTCTGCCTTTGATAACAATGAAATGTCCGTCGTCTTTTGGCAGAACACCACACAAACAGGCAACACGAGCTCGTTCTGGATTATCGCTCCAGCCGCCACGGGTGGTCAGCGTGGTTTTCAGGCCCATTCTCCCTGGGGCAATGGAACGATTTACTTTGATCAGTCAGGCTGCTGTGGTGCCACTCAGCGACTCACTGTCGGCGGATTAATTCAACTCAATACGTGGCAGCACTTTGTGTTCCAGCGTGATGCGGACGGGAACATGGAGATTTGGGTCGATGGTGTGCAGGCAGCCTCTCAGGGCGGAGCCGAGCCTCTGGATCCATTTAACGGCGTCATTGTAGTAGGAGGGGGAGAAAATGGAACAAATTCAATAGCAGGAAAAATAGATGATTTCGGAATCTTTAACGAGGTACTGGACGCGGATCAGATTGCAACGCT
>JABSSR010000425.1 GCA_013213965.1 Verrucomicrobiales bacterium
GGCCACATAAATCAAGACGACGCAGACCAATCATCATTAGAACGCGACACTTACATGACTGGTGTAGAGCGTGAAATAAACGAAGAGTTAAAACTGAATTGTAATTACTCTCAAAAACCAGTGGGCCTCATAAATGACGATTCCAATGATGTTGGCCAAGTACATATAGGCGTTGTCCACCTTTTTGACCTTAAAGGAAATGACATTAAACCTGGAGAATCAAATATACAGGATCTCCAGCTCTTAAACAAAGAGCAACTCACTGCTGAAAGAAAAACACTAGAAACTTGGTCTCAAATTTGCTTAGATAATCTCGACACTCTGCTCAAGTAACAACTAATTATATGCAACTAATCGATATTGAACTCACACTTCAATAATCCCGAAGCCTCCTCCTCCTTGCGCAAAACATTTGCTCCCAATACCTTTGAAATCATCTGCTCTTCCATTCGATAAATCATCGGGTACTCTGCACTAATGCATCTATAGGGTGAATGATATTCAATGATTTTAATAGCGCCAGCCTGATCAATTTCACAACTGGAAAGGCAGCCCTCAAGGTCCCTTATCTTTGAAAAAGACATCGCTCGATCATATAGCGTTTCACCTTTAATTTTTTTCACATATTCCTCAACCATTTCATGAAAATAGCCAAACAATAACTTTTCTGCAGCTGAGGCTCCATACGTCTTATCCACATTTCTCAATAAACCTAAAACAAATTCAGCGCCCACCTCAATAAACAGTGGGTCTGCCTTTTTAGTTAACCTGTAAGCCTTTTCTGGTCTACCAACAGCCTTTGGCCTCCTCCACGTGTCCAGATATCCTCTTTTGTTTAATTCTACACAATGTTGCTTAATCCCCATATAGCTCATTCCAATCGATTCAGATAATTCTGCTACAGAAAGACCAGTGGACTTCTTTAATCTAGAAATGATGTCAAACCACTGAGGTTTTGCTATGTCACGCAGAACTTTGAAAAACATGCTCTATCATTCTGATTAGGTGTTACTTATGCAATACTATTAATGCTAATATCTGAACGAATCTTTTTTGTCAAGAATCCTTAATATCTTTTTCATTTTAAATTAATATTAGGCCTGTTTGACATAGTTTTAGTACAAATTAATGTTAACGAATCCTTTCGTAATGAAAAACTCAGGAACCCACAAAGATTCAGCCTTCGATTGTGCAGGTCTAGGTCATTGGAAAAATCAAGGAATCACTGAGGAATCTTGGAATGATTACAAGTGGCAATTAAAAAACAGAATCACCAATCTAAAAGAGCTAGAAAAGCACATTAATTTAACTGCCGATGAACGCAGTGGCGTGATCCTATCAGGCGAGAAGCTTGCTTTATCCATCACTCCCTATTTCTTAAATCTAATTAGCCCAGACGATCCTTACTGCCCAATTAGAAGACAGGTCATTCCTAACATAGAAGAAATAACAGCAAGCCCTGAAGAAATGACCGATCCCTGTGGAGAAGATAGTCACATGCCCGTGCCTGGTCTCGTTCACAGATATCCTGACCGAGTTCTTTTTCTCGTCACAGATCGCTGCGCCAGCTATTGCCGATATTGTACCCGAAGTAGAGTAGTTAGTGGCGCTGGAGACCAGGAATTTGAAACCAATTATGAGGCAGCGTTCGAATATCTTGAAAGCAACCACTCTATCAGAGATGTATTGCTCTCAGGAGGCGACCCCCTACTCTTTTCTGACTCCAAACTAGAATCAATCCTCAAAAGATTGCGATCCATTAAACATATTGAATTCATTAGGATCGGTACAAGAATTCCTATTTTCCTACCACAACGAATAACTCCGGAGCTATGCTCCATGCTAAAAAAATATCATCCGCTCTGGATTAGTGTCCACTCTAATCATCCACGCGAACTCACAACAGAAGTTGCGTCAGCATTAAACATGCTAGCCGATGCTGGGATCCCTTTAGGAAATCAAAGCGTCTTATTAAAAGGTGTTAATGATAACGTTCTAACAATGAAAACACTCGTTCACAAACTGTTACAATGCAGAGTTAGACCCTATTACTTATATCAATGTGATCTCATAAGCGGTTCTGCTCACTTAAGAACATCAGCCTCTAAGGGCATCGAAATTATAGAAGGATTGCGCGGACACACCACAGGTTATGCCGTCCCACAATTTGTAATTGATGCGCCCGGAGGGGGCGGAAAAGTTCCTATTAATCCTGATTATGTCGTTGAGCGGGACGATAGCAAACTCGTGATCAGGAACTACGAAGGAAAATTATTCATCTATCCTGAACCTGAAATTCCCGTCATTTCCCCACTTGAACCAAGTGCAATGATGCGTGAATAATTACCGGAATGCCGGGACTCATCATTAAACCACGTGCACGCATCTTCCAAGGACACGAGTGGGTATATTCAAATGAAATTAAAAAAACATTTGGAAACCCCAATCCTGGCGACATTGTTTCGCTTAAGGATTTCAGAGACAGACCATTAGGTTCAGCTATTTATAATCCCAAATCACAAATAGTTGCTCGGAGATTTTCTCGACGCAAACAAGACCTTGATACTGACTTTTTCATAAGAAGAATTAATCGCGCCATAAACTGGAGAAAAGATAAGACTGATATAGATGTTTCTCTTTGCAGAATTGTCTGGAGTGAAAGCGACGGTCTGCCAGGATTAATAATTGATCGTTACGGTGATTATGTAGTTATACAAACTCTAACACTGGCAATGGATTTAAGGATTGAGGAAATTTCCACCGCTATAATGGACACTCTTTCACCAAAGGGCATCATAGCAAGAAACGACTCACCTAGCCGAATCGCAGAAGGCTTAGATCAAGAAACCATTATCCTCACAGGAGGCACCCCTGATATTTTCCACCTAACCCATATCAACACTTCTTTCACTATCGACTTGCTATCAGGGCAAAAAACAGGGCTTTATCTTGATCAGTTAGACAATTACAAAAAAGTTTCACAATTCGCTCCTGAAAAAATTGTTTTAGACTGTTTCACTAATCAGGGTGGATTTGCTCTTAGCTGCTCATTAAATGGCGCCAATTCGGTGACTGCAATTGACATCAGCGATAAAGCTATACAAACCGCACAAAACAATGCGCATAAATCAGGAGCCAAACAAATTGAATGGCTACAAGCAAATGTTTTTGATGAGCTCAAAACATATGATTCCGAAGGACGTAATTTCGATTTAATCATTCTTGATCCACCATCATTTACGCGTAATAAAAAATCCTTATCAGATGCAATGAGAGGTTATAAGGAAATACACTTGAGATCTTTGAAACTCCTCAACCCTGGTGGAATATTGGTAACTTTCACATGTTCACATCATGTCTCGGATCGTGCTTTTTTAGATATGATTAGAAGCGCCTCAGTTGATTCAAAAAGGAACTTACGTCTAATAGAAGAATACACTCAAAGGGCAGATCACCCCGTTAACCCTCTGATTCCTGAATCATCATACCTAAAAGGTTTTTCATTTGAGGTTCTACCTTCTTGGTAAAATGCAAAACATAGACAATCCAAGATCCAATTTTGTATATCATTCTAAAGTTCTCGCAAGAGCCAATATTCGTATAAATCAGCAAAGGCTCGTAACACTTTTTCAATCCTCTAAACTGATGGTTTTAACCATCACATGCTTCATTATTGGTTATGTTACGATCGGTTACTTAATATTTAAGGGAGGTCTGACATATATTGAAAATTTTCCCGGTCTAGGCCCCATTCTTTCTGAACGCATTTATTATCTGCTCTTCTTCTTCATCTTTTTAATGCTCATCTTTTCCAACGCCGCAATCGGTTACGCAGCACTATATAGAAGCAAAGAAACCCGCTGGCTTCATTCATTGCCAATAAGCAATCAGGCCATTTATTTCTGGAAATACATAGAAACAATGACCCTTTCCAGTTGGGGGTTCATAATTATTAGTGCACCATTATTATGTGCTTATGGCAGCATAAAATCAGCAACTTCCTCCTTCTATATCGGTGCAAGTCTCGCCTCTTTGCCATTTGTAATTATTCCAGCCTCAATAGCGGGATTAGTTGTAGTTTTGGCTGTGAGGTATTTTAACCGTTGGGTTTCAATGGTCTTAATTGCTGGCTGCCTCTACGGAGCAATAGTCATTTCAATCTCATTAATGAATCCGGTCACGGAGCCGCCAGCTTTAAAAAACAGCATCTTTAACACAGTTAATCATGTATTAAGGCATACTGAATTAAGTGTTAATCCATTTATGCCAAGCACATGGATGAGCAATGCCTTAGCAGGCTGGAGTAGGCCATTTGATAGCAACTCAGTTCAGTACGCAATGCTGATGGCTTCTTATGCAGGAATCGGGCTATGGTTAACAGTTCACATCACCTGGCGCTTTTATCACTCAGGACTAAGCATAAGCATGAGGAGGAGTGCTCACTCATCCTGGAAGAAAAGAACCAAGCAATGCACACAAAACATTAATCCCATAAAAGCTAAAATAGCTGTTTTGGAAAATATAAAACCCAAAATAGCATTTCGAGCATTAGCGCAGAAGGATCTTTTATCATTTAGAAGAGATCCTGCACAATGGATACAGGTCACTGTCGTTTTTGGTTTGCTTTTTCTTTATGTTCTTAATGTACGAAACATGGGGAATAATTATCAAACCCCATTCTGGATAGAAGTAATTTCATTACTCAACCTTGGGGTCTGCTCCCTTGCACTCTCTACTTTAACGACCAGGTTTGTCTTTCCTCAATTTAGTTTAGAAGGCAAACGATTATGGATATTATCTATGTGTCCAATTTCACTTAAAAAGATTTTAATTCAGAAACTGATTACATCTTGCTTCATCACTGGAACCATAACAGCAGTATTAATGATTCTTTCCAGCATTCTCTTAAATATGAACATGAATCTTACCGTCCTTTACTCGGCCACAATCATTCTTATATGTATCGGCCTTAACTCTATAGCAATTTCTCTTGGTACAATATTTCCAAACGTACGTGAAACCAATCCTGCAAAAATTGTTTCAGGGTTCGGAGGCACTCTTTGCCTAATAGTAAGCTTCCTTTATATCATCTCAATAGTAGCAAGCTTAACTTACCCAGTAGTTGTAAAGTTATCTAAAGTCGGAACGTTATCAACGCACTCAGTAACAATGGCAACGACGGTTGCTCTCTTATTCTGTTTCACTTTGACTCTAATCGTATGCGTAATCCCTCTAAAATTTGCTTTAAAAAAGACAACTGACTTGAGATCTTTAAGAAACCTATAATATAAATAGAAATTTAATAATATTCAGTTACATTGACTCAATAAATTATTGAGCATGGATAGAGGTAACTATAATGCAATTGATGAGGATCCTAATTTCCTCGGACTTGAAGACGATAACCCAATTGATGTATCAATAACTGATGCACCCCCAAAAGTTTCCAGCCTAGAATTTGATGAGCAGCTTGCAAGTGCACAAAACCAATTAAAAGAACTTAGGAAACAAGAAGAAGAAATTGAAAAGCAAAAAACTGAACTTGAGCATTTAAGACAAATGCAAAACTCATTCAACCGTGGCAAAGTTGAAATGACCGACAATCTTCAACACGCGATCACTTTACTAGAACGGGAAAGATTAGATGCCGAGCAGCGAATCCTTCAGTATACCCGAGCTCAATCAATTTTTAATAGAACATTAGAAGACATAACAAAACTTAACCCTGACGATTCAAACCATGCAGAGCTACATTCACAACTCGAAATTGCTGGTAATGTAATAGATGATGCTCGTGAGGAATATGTTCGAACCCTAAAACACTTAGATAGCCTTAATTCATCCGACGAATTATCCGACACAGAAACCACATCACATTTGAAAGCCTCTGCAAAGTCACCTAGCAACTTTCTTTATTGGTTCAGAAGTGGTTTTGCATTTTCCTTACCACTAATCGTATTTTCCGTTTTCGCTTATCTAGTTTTTAGGTTTTTACTTAGCTGACGTAAATATAACTTTGATGCTACTAAACCTTCGTCGGTTATGAAAGAAAATATTTTAAAAACAGGTCATTCTACATCTTTGAGGTTACAAGAAAAGCTAACCCATAAACAGGCCGATCTGAATGTAAGGATAAAAGAATTGGAATCCTTCATAAAAGATTCTCCAAAATCCTCACACCATACAAACCAGGTTACAACAACAGGCGACAATGCACGTCTGAGCAGAACACAAATAGCTGAAATAAGATCTAGAAACTTCAAAAACTTCATCACTTTTGTTTTTGCCTTAATGCTATTCGGTTCTGTCACTTATTTATTATATATATATCTCTAGCTAAGATTTTTACTCGCGTTTTAGATTCTATCAGCTACTTCTTTCCTATAAATGCAAGATAACAATATAGATGTTAATTATGTTGCCGACCTTGCCCGACTCGAGTTGACAGAGGACCAATGTGAACGCTTTTCAGGGCAACTAAATAAAGTTATTGATTTCATCAAACAACTTGAAGAACTTGACACGGACTCCATTGACCCGATGGCTCACGCATCCCCCATTTACGATGTCATGAGAAATGATGTTAGTAGACCAGGTCTTGGCTCCGAAATCGCGCTTCTTAATTCCCCAATGACAAGCAATAACCAATTCAAGGTCACTCGAGTCGTTGAATCATGAGCCTATCACTTGCCGATCTTACTATAAGACAGTTACAAAGTGAGCTTAAAGCTGGAAACATTTCACCAGTTGATATTGTAAATGATGTAATAAAGTCCATTGAAGATAAAGATTCCGAAGTCGGAGCATACTTGTCGATCAATAGTGAAGATGCTATCACAAGAGCCAAAGAAGCCGACATTTCCAAGCCTTTAGGTGGAATACCAGTATCGATAAAAGACTTAATTAATGTAAAGGGGCAGCCTTGCTCCTGCGGCTCAAGAATACTAAAAGATTCTTACACATCAACATTTGATGCAACCGTCATAAAAAAACTCAAAGAAGCCGGAGCCATACCTCTTGGCAGAGTCAATATGGACGAATTCGCCATGGGCTCTTCTACTGAAAATTCAGGAATACAAATTACAAAAAATCCCTGGGATTTTGATAGTATTCCAGGTGGCAGTAGTGGAGGATCAGCTGCTTCAGTATCAAATGGAACTGCAATCGCTTCGCTCGGATCAGATACTGGAGGCTCAATCAGGCAGCCAGCTTCTTTTTGTGGGACCGTAGGCCTTAAACCCAGTTACGGTAGAGTTTCTCGTTACGGTCTAGTCGCTTTTGCCTCATCACTTGATCAGATAGGCCCTATCACTAAGACCAGTGAAGACGCCGCGATCATTCTAAATACAATAGCCGGAAAGGATCAACATGACTCAACGTCACTTGATTCAGAGGTTCCTGATTATCTGCAATCTCTTAACGGAGAAATTAAAGGGCTAAGAATAGGAATGCCTAAAGAATATTTCACTGAAGGCATTGATTCAGGTGTCCTTTCTTCTGTTCAACAAGGAATACAAACACTCAATGATCTAGGAGCAGAAATAGTCGATATCTCATTACCCCATACTGAATATGCAGTATCAACGTACTACATAATTGCAACAGCTGAAGCTTCAGCAAATTTAGCACGTTTTGATGCCGTAAGATATGGCAATAGGGTCTCTGACCCGACTAATATCATTGAACATTATCGGAAGTCGAGGGCTCAAGGATTTGGAGAGGAAGTTAAAAGACGTATAATCCTTGGAACTTACGTACTTAGCTCCGGTTACAGTGACGCCTATTACGTCAAGGCCCAAAAGGTAAGGACATTGATAAGAAATGACTTCACTGAAGCCTTCACTAAAGTTGACGCCATAGTTTCACCAACCGCCCCAACTCCAGCATTTAAAATTGGAGAAATGTCGAATGATCCGCTCCAAATGTACCTTGCCGACATTTTCACCATCGCTGCAAACTTGGCCGGCATTTGTGGCATTAGCACGCCTTGCGGATTCACTACTAGTGACAATGGAAAAAAATTACCTGTAGGATTACAATTACTTGGGCCAGCCCTACAAGAAGCTACGGTATTAAAAATATCCGACGCCTTTGAAAAATCCACTGATTGGCACAAGCAAAGGCCAAAGCAAATATAAACTAATTTAATCCTTGCGCTTGTCGAACCGGAGCAAAGGATTGCCGATGTATTGGACAAGGCCCATATGTTTCCAATGCATTCAAATGAACCTTTGTCCCATACCCCTTGTGCCGGTCAAACCCGTACCGTGGATACACTTCAGAATATTTCATCATTAGTCGGTCCCGTTCGACTTTAGCAATGACGCTAGCTGCTGCAATAGATAAGCACCTTGAATCCCCTTTAACAATTGACTGATATGGATAAGGAAATCCCTTCACTGGATTCCCATCAATGATTGCAAATGAAGGTTCTTTCTCAAGTCCCAATGCAGATTGGGACATGGCTCTAAAAGTTGCGTTAAGAATATTAATGTCATCGATTATTTCGGGGCCAATTACAGAAAAACTCCATACAACACCTGATGAAGGATTCGTTAACTGGTCATACAAACTCTCTCTGACTTTCGGGCTTATTTTTTTTGAATCATTGAGATTACCTGATCTATAACCTATTGGCAGAATAACCGCCGCAGCAACTACTGGACCAGCCAATGGTCCTCTCCCTGCCTCATCAATTCCTGCTACAAATTTATGACCCTTTTTAATTAGTTCTTCTTCAATTAATAAATCGGGCATAATTGTTAATACTTGTAAATAGGGCCCTGCCCTTATACATGAAACATATTAATATACTTACTTTTGAATCATCAAGACATGAGTTTGCTCTACAAGCTATCCATCCCATTATTTGTCCTCGACCAATTAACGAAATTACTCATTTTAAATAATTTCGAATTAGGTGACCAAAAATCAATAATCCCAAATTGTTTTAACCTAGTAAGAGTTCACAACACTGGCATAGCGTTTGGTAAATTTAATGATGGTGATGGCTCAAATATAATTTTCACAACCATATCTTTACTCGCTTTTTTGGGCATATTATTTTTCTGGATACGTGGACACTTCCCCGGAAAACTAAATCAACTTGCAGTTTCCCTTATAACTGCTGGCGTTGCAGGAAACGTCACTGACCGCATCCTTCATGGTTATGTTGTAGATTTTTTAGATTTTTATATTGGGGATATGCATTGGCCCTCGTTCAACATTGCAGATTCATGCATTTGCATAGCAGCTGTACTAATTTTTATTTCAGCATTCACCAAGGAAAGCACCAATACTCAAACAGAAGATAAATGAGCGGCGCACTCAATCGAAGTTCAATTAATTCTGAAAAAGTAACGCTACGAAAAGCTATCAATAAAAGACTCCGCACTCAAGATACAGAACAAAAGCAAAATGCCAGTACTACTATATCAAATAAGCTTATAAAATTAATAAAAGATGATTCTTCCATCCTTTGCTTCTCGCCCATTCAATCAGAGCCAAATATTCGGCCAGCTATACAACATTGGCTCAGATCAAATTTTCGAGTATACCTGCCTAAAGTTGAGGGAGATCATATTCAAAGTTACACGGTAAATGAAAACGATAATTTAATCAGTTCTTCCATGGGAATATTGGAACCTGATCCATTCAATAGTATTAAAATCAGTCCGGTTGAAATTGATTTTATTTTAGTTCCAGGTATTGGATTTACTCGTGACGGGAAAAGACTTGGTAGAGGCGGTGGCTTTTATGATAAATATCTTGAGAAAACTTTACCGCAAACACTTAAGATTGGAGTTGCTTTCAGCCTGCAGATAATAGATACAATGCGTAAAGAAAATCATGATGTTCCAGTTGATCTACTAATAACTGACTAACAAAAATTTTCACGCCCACTTAGGGACATTCAACTCAAAGCTTGGTATTCGAGTGAACACAGGAACGCCCGTCTCAGTTTCACCAAAAAATGAACCATCTACAATGCAATCGGAATCAACTACGTGATAACTATTATAGCTAAAATTTTCTCCAGTACTAATTTTGGGAAATTGTCCAACAACACCATCACCCTCAACTATAGTTTTGTCACCATTTAGGACCGTAATAACCCATTTCCTTCCACATATTTTGACTACTTTGTCTGAATTATTTTTAATTGTAACAAAATAAACGAATGGATGAGGTTTGTCAGCCGGAGCTTCAAGGCTTGGCATATAGATGACATCATCAATAATGACGTCCAGTCCTGAAAGTTCTATGATTTCCAATTAATATAGATATGGGTTTATTTACTTTAAACTAATCAAACAAATTAAAACTTGGAAGCATCAAAACACATATGTTGAACAACGAACAATCGAAACCACTCGTTCTCAGTATAGCAGGATCAGATCCGTCAGGAGGAGCTGGGATTCAAGCAGATATAAAAACATTCCATTCGTTCGGAGTTCATGGATTAACAGCGATCACTTGCGTAACCTCACAGGTTCCAGGTAAAGTACTTAACATAGAGCCTGTCAGCATCAATTCACTTAAATCTCAAGTCGATATTTTATTTAGTGAATATCAAATATCGGCAATAAAAACAGGTCTCTTATTTTCATCAGAATTAATCGAGGTGCTATTATCATCCTTGGACAATAATCACATGCAAGCTCCTCTCGTAGTTGATCCCGTAATGGTTTCTACTAGCGGAACACAATTATTAAATCATGACGCTTTAGCGCTTTATATGGAAGAGCTCATACCAAGATCAACCGTATATACACCTAACTTACCTGAAGCGGCAACCCTACTTGATATTGAATCCGAAGACATCAAAAATCCATCTGAATGCGCCAATCTCTTATATGAAAAATATGGAACCCCTGTCTTACTTAAAGGTGGCCACTTTAAATCAACTGACGCCACTGATTTTTTAGTCGATGAATCAGGAATTAAAAGTTTTTCAAAGCCATTTTTAAAAAGAATTTCCGCTCATGGTACAGGCTGCACCTATTCCGCATCCATTTGTGCATGTATCGCAAATGGTCTTAATCTTCATGATTCAATATTAAAATCAAAAGATTACATTAACCAATCAATTGCCGAGTCTTTTGAGTTGACGTCAGGTCACTTTACTTTGAGCCACAACAACAACGGCACAAACTTACTTTGATAAGTTTTTTTAATTTTTACGGCAAGAATGTTATCTTTCTATCGTTCGAAAGCTGCACCCCTGACGTTGACCTACCTCTCTCGACTTGAGACTGAAGCAATTGCAATAGTGAAGTTACTCTAGTGGGGTGCTTGCTAACCAAATTATTTTTTTCCCCTGGATCATCTTCTAAGTTAAAGAGTTGCATGCTAGGAAGCCCTTTTTTCTTTGCTTCTGACTCTCTTGGAACACTCCAACCACCACTTCCTCTAGAAAGACATAATTTCCAATCCCCTTCCCTTATAGCAAATGATCCTCCGATTGAATGACTGATGATGGATTTGCGATCATTTGATTTTCTGCCATTTAACAACGGCACAAGACTAAAACCATCCTCTCCCCCTTTTGTTTTGTTCTTCTGTCCGGAAATCTCTTCTAGAGTCTTATAAATATCGGTTAAAGAAACAGTAGCTACATTCGAAGTTCCTCCATCTATATGATCGGGCCACCTCACTAACAATGGTACTCGATGACCTCCTTCATAAATATCAGCCTTATGACCGCGAAATCCTCCACTTGGGTCATGCCCCTTACCTTTCAATAAGGTAAAATTAGCCTCAGGAGAACAGCCGTTATCACTGGTAAACATTACTATGGTATTTTTATCTAATCGTGCTTTGCGAAGAACCTTAAACAATTCACCCATATGATAATCAATCTGCATAACAAAATCAGCATAAGGGTTTAGATTACTTGCCCCTTTGAATGGGGGCACTGGAACAATGGGGGTGTGAGGCGCTGGTAAAGCTAAATACATAAAGAACGGTTCGTCCTTACTGGGCCCAGCTGAATGATTTACTATATAATGAAATGACTTTTCAAATAGGTGAGGAAGAACCTCATCTATTTTAAAATCGTCACCTATCGGCCCCTTCCTGTACCACCCGTACCTGTCTTCAGCCTTAGTCACTCCCTCTTCCCTATTTGGTTTCGCCGTTATTTTACCTGTATCAACCCAAACATAAGGTGGCATATCTAATGACCCGCAATGACCATAGTAATAATCAAAACCATTTATATCAGGGCCATTCTTTACGGGTTGAGTGAAATCAATCTTATTCTTCTTCTTTGCCCAGTCCCAACCCAAGTGCCACTTGCCTATCATGGCTGTATTATAGCCCCCTCCTTTCATAAGATGCCCCAATGTCGGGCGACCCTTTGGTATCAAATGCTTGCTTCTTCCACTTAAAACTCCCCTAGCTATTCTTGTCCTCCAGCAGTAGCGCCCCGTTAAAAGGCCATAACGAGTTGGCGTACAAACTGAACTTGGAGAATGAGCATCTAAGAATGTCATTCCTTCGTTTGCCATCTTTTGCAAATGAGGTGTTTTTATTTTTGAATTGGGATTGGTCGGCGTTATGTCACCTATTCCAAGGTCATCAGCCATAACTAAAATCACATTTGGCAATGCTCCGCAAAGAAGTTCAACTTGAACAAAAGTTATCGCGATAAATAAAATTAACCTGAACTCTCTAAACATTATTCAAGTAAACTATCCCTGATAAAAAATGCGAACCCAATTGTTTGGTATATTAACCAATGAATTTAGAATTCGGTTACCTTGCCCCGAAGCTGGTGCAATCAGAACATCGATGCACGTCCTAGTCAACTGGCCAAGGAACCTACTGAATTTATTTATATAAATTTAATCAAAAGTAAGCAATCCCATTATTGATTTTTAATTTAAATAATTAATAATTCTGGTTAACATTTAATATGTCTTTAATATCAATCCCCCTATTTGCTTTTGATTCTGAAATAGCTGCATTTAATGACCATATGGTGTAGTAAACACTTGTGCGCCGTTTGATGCAGAGAACAAGATCCCTGCCATGGCTCCTGCGATTGAATTCGAACCAATAACCTAATATTCCACTATCTCAATAGATCAATGACTTGAGAGTTTGTATGGCATACTATAATTTAATTTGTTAAGTAATAATCAATCACATGAAACAACCTACCCGTAGAAAATTTATCAAGGGCTCGCTGTACGGCGCTGCCGGAACAAGCACTTTCTGCAGTCTTCCTGCAAAAGCCAAAGTAAAAGGAGCCAACACTGATGTTCGGGTCGCTGTAATCGGCGTCGGGGGACGCGGTGGCGGACACGTTAATGCCTGCCTAGGTAACGAAAAAGTCAGGGTAACAGGCGTCTGTGACGCTGATTACAAACGTAATGAAGCTAATGCAAATCGGGTAAAGGATAAGCAAGGATCAAAGCCCAAACAATACGAAGACTATAGAGATCTATGCACTGACAAGAATATTGACGCAGTTATGATTGCCACACCCAATCATCTGCATTCATTGATTGCAATCCTGGCCGCTCAAAATGGTAAACATGTATATGTTGAAAAACCAGTTTCACACAATATATGGGAAGGCCGAAAACTAGTCGAAACATCAGTTAAATACGGCAAAAAAGGAGTAATAGTTCAGCACGGAATGCAACGCCGATCAGATTCAGGATGGCGTGAAGTAATGGAGTGGATAAAAGATAAACCTTTAGGAGAGATGCGCGTGAGCAGAGGCTTTTGTTATAAGCCGAGAAAGAGCATTGGCAAAGTACAAGCTCCCAAACAGCCACCAGCAGAAATTAATTACGACTTATGGTCCGGGCCTAGGCAAATTTTACCTATTAGAAGAGAACGCTTCCATTATGATTGGCACTGGCAACGTCAATACGGAAACGGCGACATAGGGAACCAAGGTCCTCACCAAATGGATGTTGCTAGATGGGCAATTGGCCAAGAAAAATGTGCTCCTAATGTACTTAGCATTGGCGGAAGATTTGGTTATGACGATGACGGTGACACAGCTAATACTCAAATCGCCTTCTTTGACTACAAACCGGTACCCTTAATTTTTGAGGTGCGTGGACTCCCAGAAAAGGGACTAGATTGGGGCAAAGGCATGTCTAATTACAAAGGAGCTAGAGTAGGCAATGTCATTGAGTTTGAAGGGGGTTACATAAGTGAATCCAAAGCGTATGACAATGGAGGTAAGAGCATTAAAAAGTTCGGCATAACTAATGGTCGAGGACATTTTGAAAACTGGATAGCTTCAATCGAAGAGGGCATCAAGGAAGGCAAGCATGAGCATGAACTCTCTGCTCACACCGGTCACCTCTCTGCCGCGCTTGGCCACATGGCCAATATTTCATATTACATTGGTAAAAATTCTACACCTGAAGCCTGCAAAGAATCTCTAAAAGGCGACAAGATGAAGGAAGAAGTATTTAACCGCTTCGCTCAGCACCTTGAGAACAACGGTATCAATATAGAGAAGACACAGACTACTCTGGGGCCACTCTTGAACTTTGATCCTGACAAAGAACAATTTACTGGTGACCATTCAGAACAAGCCAATAAGCTCGTTAAAGGTGATTATAGGGAAGGATTTAGAATTCCCGAATCTGTTTAAATATTACACAATACACATGGAATAATACTGATCACTTCACATACTCTACATTTTTTAAGTTGAAGTAACCTTGGTACCATATTTTTTAGTAATAAATACATGTCCGACGCCAAAGAGGCAAAATGCCGGCCCATAAAAAAACTCTTAGCGGCAAACCGGAGCGAGATAGCAACTCGAATATTTAGAGGAGCCACTGAACTTGGCCTCAATACAGTCGCTATTTATGCTGAAGAAGATCGATTTTGCATGCATCGATTTAAAGCTGATGAAGCCTATAAACTACGCAAAGAAAAAGGCCCAGTAGGTGCATACCTTGATATTGAAGGAATAATAGCAATTGCCAAAGAGCGTAACGTTGATGCAATTCACCCTGGATACGGATTTTTGTCTGAAAATTCTGAATTTGCAAAAAAATGCGAAGAAAATGACATTATCTTTGTAGGACCCAGATCTGAAGTGCTCGCAGGAATGGGTGATAAAATCGCTGCCAGAGAACAAGCAGCAGAACTCGATGTTCCGACACTTGCAGGCAACTCTTCTCCGATCAAAGACAAGGAGGATGCCCTGGAGATTGCTCGAAATATAGGATTCCCATTAATTATAAAAGCGGCCTTTGGTGGAGGAGGCAGAGGGATGCGGGTTGTTAATGAGGAAGAATCATTACCTACTCTTTTAGATGAAGCTCAAACTGAAGCCCTTAATGCTTTTGGAGATGATTCTGTGTTCATAGAACGCTTCGTTAAAAACGCTAAACACATAGAAGTTCAAATAATTGGAGATCAGCATGGCAACGTGATTCACCTTCATGAAAGGGATTGCTCTGTGCAGAGGAGACATCAAAAAGTCATTGAAATAGCACCTTCAATTAACATTCCTGATAACATTAGAAAAGAACTCTGTAATGCAGCAGTTAAAATTGCTCAGTCCATAAAATACGACAATGCTGGCACAGTAGAATTTCTAGTAGATACAGATTCACAGGAATGGTTTTTCATTGAGATGAACCCGAGGATACAGGTAGAACATACCGTCACCGAAGAAATCACAAATATCGATATTGTAAGAACTCAAATCTTAATCGCTCAAGGACATGAAATGCACTCTAAAGAGGTTGCTATGCCTGCCCAGGATAAGATCGGTAGAAATGGAGTCGCAATTCAATGTCGAATAACAACAGAAGATCCAGAAAACAAATTCACACCTGATACAGGTAAGATTCTTACTTACCGGTCAGCTTCAGGTCATGGGATCAGACTCGATGGCGGATTAGGAACTACAGGCGCAACGGTAACGCCTTTCTATGACTCAATGCTAGTCAAACTTACCACGCATGCTCCTACATTTGACATTGCAATACAAAGAGTCAGAAGAGCATTAAGAGAATTCAGGATACGTGGAGTTAAAACCAACATACCGTTCCTCTTAAATGTCATTAGCAATGATAAATTCAGCTCTGGAAAAGCCACTACCAGGCTAATAGATACCACTCCATCTCTATTTGATTTCAAGCCCAGGAAAGACCGTGCCACAAAACTACTGAATTTTCTAGGAGACGTAATCGTTAACGGCAACCCAAATGCAAAAGATCAGACTCCTACAAAAAAGTTTGCCACAGTAAGAGTACCAGAACCAGATCTGAATGAAGAAAGATCCAAAGGAACAAAGGACTTACTCAATGAGCTCGGACCTGAGAAGTTCTCTGAATGGATATTGGAACAGAAAGAACTTCTAATTACCGACACTACTCTGCGTGACGCTCATCAGTCATTATTAGCAACACGAGTAAGAAGCTACGACATGCTCGCCATTGCTGATGCCATTGCAACAAAAACACCTTCACTATTCTCACTGGAAATGTGGGGAGGAGCAACGTTCGACTCGTCAATGCGGTTCCTAAAAGAAGACCCATGGCAAAGACTCACACAACTGAGAGAAAAAGTTCCCAACATTCTTTTCCAAATGCTTTTCCGAGGATCCAATGCTGTAGGATATTCAAATTATCCGGACAACGTGGTCAAAGGATTCGTTCATCATGCAGCCGAACGGGGAATGGATATTTTTAGAATCTTTGATTCACTAAATTACACTCCTAACATGATAGCGGCAATGGAAGCAGTTCGTGAAGCTGAAGGCTCAATTTGTGAAGCCGCTATTTGTTACACCGGCGACATTCTCGATGAGCAAAGAGACAAATATTCTTTGAAATATTATGTTAATTTGGCGCATGAATTAAAAACCATGGGCGCTCATATCCTCTGCGTTAAAGACATGGCAGGACTTTGTCGACCCTATGCTGCAGAGAAACTAGTACGAACACTCAAGGAAGAGGTCGGACTCCCAATACATTTTCATACTCATGACACTAGTGGCATTAATGCTTCCTCAATACTGAAAGCATCTGAAGCTGGAGTCGACATAGCTGACGCTGCTCTTTCTTCTATGTCTGGATCCACTAGCCAGCCATGTCTAAATTCAGTAGTTGCCGCATTAGAGAATACTGAGAGAGAATCCTCACTTGATCTACGCGATCTAGATGAATTCTCAGATTATTGGGAAGGAATTAGGAAATATTACTTCCCATTTGATACATCTCCGCCGCATGGCACTGCCGAAGTCTATTTACATGAAATGCCAGGCGGGCAATTCACCAACCTCAAAGAACAAGCAGAAGCCATGGGCCTAGGGTCTCGTTGGCCTGAAATTGCTCAATGCTATTCTGAAGTGAATGATCTGTTCGGTGACATTGTTAAAGTCACACCATCAAGCAAAGTCGTTGGTGACATGACAATGTTTTTAGTGACCCAAGGCATTAGTCCTGCCGACGTGACCAATTTACCTAAGGGAACAGCATTCCCAGAATCTGTTGTTGATATGTTGGGAGGTGGATTAGGCCAACCCATAGGCGGCTGGCCATCAGAAGTCCAAAAAGTAATCCTTGGAGGCAAGGACCCTATAACTGACAGGCCAGGCGATCATGCAAATGAAGTCAACCTTGATGAAATCAGGGAAGAATTAAAAACTAAAATTAATCGCGACCCATCCGAAGATGAGGTTTGGAGTTATTTGATGTATCCACAGGTCTTCCTCGACTTTATAGCAAGTAATAATGAATTTAGTGATCTCAGCGTATTGCCTACCCCTGCCTATTTTTATGGAGCCCAGGTCGGTGAAGAAATCAGCATTGACATCGAAGTAGGTAAAACACTCTTCGTCGAACTCGTCAATGTGGGTGAACCTGATGATAACGCTAATCGCAACGTCATTTTTGAGCTTAACGGTTCCTCTCGACACGCATTAGTCACTGACAGAACCCTCACTCCTACGGCCGTGTCACGCAAAAAAGCTGACAAGGCTGATCTGAGCCAGATCGGAGCCCCGATGCCTGGCCTCATTGCTGAACTTAATGTCAGCATTGGCAATAAGGTTGAAGAGGGTGACCCTCTGCTAACGTTGGAGGCAATGAAGATGTATACGACTGTGTCTTCTCCTCACTCAGGGACCGTAGAATCGATTGAAGTCTCTTCAGGTGACAACGTTGACACAGGCGACTTGCTTTTGATAATTGCCTAATGAGAGCCTAGTCAAATTCATTGACTATTCTTAATCTCAAAAATTTCTTTCCTGAGCTTACTGGTAGATAAATCACATTCTTCCTCGACAAGGATTCTACCACGATTTGACCAGAAGGTAATTCATTCCATTGCTTCAAGTCATCAGAAAACTCAAATATCAGCCTGTAATCGGTAGCCGCTAAACGCGTGCTGACTTCCCACTCCATTGCATTGATCTCAAATACATATCGCGGTGAGTCTATCCGGTCAAATTCGTGAGGATTTCCTCCAAAGACATATTCCAATGCGTTAATTAGACCATCTCCATCATCATCTTCATTTGGAGTCCCCGTCTTTTCCACGTCCGACCACATTTTGTAGCTTTCCTCCAAAAGTGTACCGTGCGGACTACCAAGATAACTACCTACTCCCCACGACTCTCTATCATTATAGCTGGCCAGATCGGTTGATAAATCAATCAATTCTAATGGATAGCCTTTACCATCAGTCTGACTATACCATCCATCATTAAATGAGAATTTACATATTATAAATGGATAAGGCTCTGGCAATTGAACAGCCAGTTCCTCACCACCGTTACTTAATCTTCCAGTATACTGATCAATTAAAAAATCCATCTCACCGTACCTAGAGGTAAAAGCATTCAAATCAGATGTGAGAA
>JABSSR010000426.1 GCA_013213965.1 Verrucomicrobiales bacterium
CTGGCTCAGGTGCTTGCTCAGGTGCTGGCTCAGGTGCTTTCTTTGGGACTACCTCAGGTGCTTTCTTAGGTACAGGTGATTTAGTTAAGGATTCCTCCGGTCCCTGCGCCATCGACAATAAAGGAAAAAGACTAACTAGTCCCACTACAATAAATTTCATCCATTCTTTCATATTAATGTCGATCATCTGGAAACTAAGAGTTTAATGTTTTTATGAGTGTTTGCCAAGTCATGTCCTGTATTTCCTTTTATATCCGTTAAAGAATTTTGATTATTATACCATCTAGCCAACACAAAAGCACACTTAAGAACACTCGGATCCTTGCGGTCCGCTTCAAATTTAATATTAGGTATAACATAAAAGCCATTCTGCGTAGTGTTATTTGCCGCCTGCAATAAGGAAATAAGCTTAATAACAGACATCGATGATCCGGAAACGGCAACGTTCAGAGCAACCTGATTGTAATGAGTCATTTCGGTCATTCCCATAGGCTTAATGACAAGACTCGTCTGTGGAATGTCAGCACTTGAAGCGCAATCATTAAGATGACTTTCAACCTCATCATTTGCGACTTCTTCACTCACAAACAATGGCTGAGCATTTTCTGTAAGAAAATCCCTTTTCTTCTCCCATTCCACCTTTGTCTTTTTAAGGAACTTATAATTCTCCAATGTATTTACATGAGTGATCTGAAGATCCTTTAACTTTTTCTTTTTGTCTTCGAGGACAGTATATCCGATCACGTTGGCCACACCTATCAGTGCCACAAGTAGCAAGGCCATTAATCGTTTTTCGCTCTGTTGCAATGCCATTAATTTATAATTCTATAACGTTATTTCGCCCCTAATCTGGAAGATCGCTGTCCTATCTTTTTTCCGAGGGTCGACCTGTGGTTGTTTTAGCCAACCCCATTTATAATCCAAATTTTTATTCTTTGTGAGCAGAGCATAAAAATCCCGACCCGCCTTCGCGTCCTTGCTCTGCCCATCAATCACAATAATCCTTTTCAATTTGCCGCCAAATTCAACTCTATCGTCATATTTAAAACTCGTGAACCGAACATCCTGTGGAGGAACGGCCGCTGTGGCACGATGCAATAGTTCGGCAGGATAAGAATCCGAATCGAGGGCCGAAGAAAGCTCTCTCCACTTTTCTCTAAATTCAGGAATCCATTGTACTTGGGGCTCCAAGCTCTTTATTTCCTTGCCCAGTTTGTCGGCATTAAACTTTTCTTTGAAGAAAGTCCCAAGCAGTACCGCTACCAGAAGAAAATAAACCGCTGCGGTTCCTAACAATGCATAACGGATCCTTTGTGATTTTTTTTGCTGTGCTCTCTGCTCTACTACTTCTGATGGCACCAGATTAGATGTAGAATCTGGCAGGAATGGATCAGGCTTTGCTCCTGAAGTGACTTTAATTCCTAGAACCTCTTCGAGCTCGTCCTTTGCGGACTGATCAAATTCATCAAGCCAAATATGAGCACCGGAAAGTTCATTAGCGATACCGCTCTTAAAGTCCCCACTCACGGGACCGGCACCATCCAAGCCAAGCATAATACAATTAATCTCATTAACTGCCGCTGAGTCGAACTTATTGCTCGTGAGCCCTTCAAAATATTCAAGCTCACCTTCATGGTCGACAGCCATTACTAATCGTCCGAGCTCTTTCCATACCACAATATGTTCACTAGGTATCTGCAAGAACCTGGCACTGACATCAAATTCCTTGGAACCGGTCCTGGGCAATGGATGCCTATATTCGGGATTAAGCACAGTCGCAAGGATCAGACTGCGTTTACCTGAAGCCTCCTGCGATTCGGTGCTCGGTTCAGATTCAAGAACACACACAGTCTGATAGTCTAGGAGTTGTCCAGTACCTGCGATCGGCTTCAGACCCATCTTCTCGAGCTGCATCTCAACAAGATTCTTGATCACAGACGAATCATCAGTTCTTACCCAGATCGGAACAGCGAAAACAGAATTGATTGGGAACGCGTAATGAGTCGCGTCATTAAAAGGCTTATAGGAACCCGATTCATCGGGCTCTATCTTCTCCACCAAATCATATTGGGACTGACCAAAACGGTCCTCTGTCTGTTTCCATAGCTCCCACCCGTCTTCTCCTGGAAAACAAACCGTCTTGTCTATGCTTTTTTTAGCCATTTATATTAATAATATTTCCTCACTATTTCCTCACTATATAACTATTTTCCGAAAATTTCTTCACGCGATATAATTGCGGGGCTTGTTCCCCGGTTACGAAGAACAATTTCAAGCTTTCGCTGATATTCACCTTTAATGCCAGTACTAATAATTCGCAACGTGTTCCCGCTCGCTGTGAACCTTCCGGTCAGCTGCTCAGGTGATGGAGCACCGAGTCTGATAAGCTCATCGATAAGTAGGTTCACCTCTATAGGAGTATCATCGTTAGTATCCTTAATACCGTCAGGTCCGTTCCTACCATAGGATCCAGACTCATTATCACCATTTAAGAAATCCTCTATCTCCTCGACATTCTCTGAAAATTCGCTTCCACCTATCTCAGTCATTTCCTCTAAGCCTGCCGTCACGGCAATCAGGTTCGCGTCCGCATCGTTAATGTCTAGGGGACCTTGGCTCCTAACCGTAAAATAATTCCGCCAGTTCGGCTTGTACGCAGCAACCACGTCCATCCCTTTCACGAACTGCATCTCCTCGACATCATAGAAGGCCCGGTTGAACGGGTAATTAAGGCTTCCAACATTTGCCTCGTACCACTCCGCCTCAGCACCGTCAGGAGCGGCCGAAGTCACTTCATCCGCATCGACCCAGTCGAGTAAACAATTCACAATTTCCTGCGCTTCTGAGAAATCAATTCCCCAGGATTGAAAAACGTCTGCCATTGCATTGAGGTTCTCAGGAGTCGGCCTCAATAAATAGTGGTTCGGATTGATGCGCCCGGCCTCTTTCTTAATTTCCACACGGAACCCCTCGTCAGGTGCAAATTCCATATAATCTTCAAACTCGGCAAAGGCAATGTCATTGACCGGAAACTGTTTGAGAATATTGTCATACTCCTCTATCCCTCTCTGCGCAGCAATCGCAACTCCCATCTCAGCGAGTTGAAGGGCACGGAAAGATGATTTCTCTGAATCCACAACGCGCAGGTCAGAACGAAGAACCACCATTGATGAGAATATAGTGATCCCCATCGCTGCCATCAGCCAGAAAACAGCAATCAGAACAGAACCAGATTCATGGAATCTTAAGGCTCTATTTTGATCGGTATTAATCTTTGATCGATGATCAATGGATCGGTTCTGTAAATGACTGTTCAGTTTAATATTGGGGGATGATTGTTAGTATTATTTAATCCTGCAAAGATTACGTACTCATTATTAAAGCTAATTATTATTTACCTCGACCAGGACCACCGGGCAGGCCCGATGAACCTGTCGGTCGCTTGCCTCCGGACGAAGTAGGTGGCCTGACAGGGCCACGTCCTCCGGACCCTTTGCGTCCGTCATCGCTTCGGCCCCTGTCTCCTCGACCTCTGTCTCCACGGCCATCTGTGGAATCTCCACGACGGTCACCCGAACTATTTCCACGAGAGCCTGAAGTTCTCCCGTTTCCGCGACTATTGCCGGACTGAGTTGCACGAGCGACAGCAGCAGGATCCTCAACGGTCGGGACCCAATAATAACTACGTATCGGTTCCGAATCATCAAGGAAAGCAATTTCCATGTACACCATTGATGGCCGGTCATTGGAGTGATCTTCTCTGCTCCAGTCCTCTTTCCATTCTTTGTCCCGTTGATCGAAAAAATTCCAAGTCACACTCTTAAGACCACTCATCAAAACAATGCTCATCCCCATATCTTGAGACAATGATCCATTCTCAAGATAGATTTCCGCCTCCTCTTGGTCCAGGTACAGAATCTCTATTTTGGTAGCACCCTGAAGGGCATTGTCAGGACCAGACACAATGAAAATCATTTTCGATCCGGCAGCAACACCTGCCCATGAAAAGGCCAACGGATAATCTTCAAATGCAATTTCAGCACGAACGACTCCTCCTGACCCTTGAGGAGGCTCCATATTAATCTTCGCATTACCCGGAATGTCCTCAATGTTCCGTTTCATGACACTCATGAAACTGTGCATATGCATGTCGTCATGTTGTCGGGTAAGGACCTTATCACTCAACATTATTGATGCGGATGCAACCTTATAGACTCCGGTCAGAACAATACCTATAAGACCAATCCCGATGATCAGCTCGAGAAGAGTAAAGGCTCTCTCTGATATTTTGAGTCTAGCGGTTCTGGTAGAGTGATTCATAGCGTATTGTTTCTGCGACCCTTATCCTTTCCTGATCCGAGTCGCCCCAGATAGCCTCAATCTTTATTCGATACATATTCTGTAGAGGACTTTCCTGCTCATCACCGTCCGGCTCCCGCACCACTAGCGTGTACATTTCTTCAAGCGGTTCCACATAAGCATAGTAATCAACGCCCATCTCGTCAGCGTAAGCCGAAACTTCATCAAAAACTTCACCCGCAATTTCTCCCTCAATGGGAAGAGCTGACCTGAAATCTTGATCCCTAAAATCCGCTTTACTGTAACGTGTCAGCCAACTTTCAAGCTTACGTTGTATTCTCAATTCTTCTCCGGAACGTATGGCCACCTCTCCTATCTGTTTAAGTGCCCTAGTAATACCAACTGAAACTAACCCAAAAATGGCCAGAGCAAGGAGCACCTCCAGTAAAATAAAACCGCCACGCAGGCGTCTAGATTTGAACCTTAATTTCATTCCAATTCATCAATGTTCTCAGCACCAAGAACGATAGTTTTATTTAAGGGTTCCTGAATTTGAGCGGTCAAAGGATTGAATTCCATGGTCAGCATTCCTTCTGATCCCTCTTCTTCACAGATCAACTTGATTCCGAGAGGCTCACAGATCCCGCTCGACTCAAATATCCACCGGTAAACCTCTTCATCATCGGACCGGACCTCTTCTGGGGGACGAAAATACTTATCCTCCCAGGAACGGACAAGAAATCTCATAAATTCAGGCAATTCAAAACTGTCAATAACTCCTGGTTCCGGCCCATCATCAAAGACGATCCCAATGGATCCGGACCGAATTCTGGACTCCTGTAACACTATTGAGTTTTCACTTATGGCAAGAACGAATGGACGACGATTAGTAATGGCCATCTGCATTCCTCTCCTCGCCAATGACTGTAATTCAGTAGCCGGTTCAACTATCTTTTTCTTGGCACTTTGTGCCGACAAAGAATAAGCACCAACGCCAATAATTAAGAACAAAAGACAAAATCCAACTAATATCTCTATGAGGGTAAAGCCTCTCATTGAAGATCTGGTCAGTGCTTTCATTGATTCTAATTATTAAGATATCAGAAACTCCTTACTGAGCTTCCCAGTTACCGATATCATCTTCCGTATTTTCCTGACCATCTGGACCTTTGGAAAAGATGTCAGGCTCAGAGCTTGTGCCCTGGTTCTGCCCTGGAAAGCGGTACCCGTATTCCTGATTCCAAGGATCCGTTATTGCTCCACCCTTGAAGTATGGACCTTCCCATGCACGAGCATCTGACGGCTTTGTGATCAGAGCAGCCAAGCCCTGGTCAGTCGTGGGATAACTACCCGCTGAAATTTTATAATTGAGCAGCGCGGTCTGGATCGTTCCGAGGTCCGCTTTAACACGTGCCTTTTCACCGGTTTTCAGGACTCCTCCAAGCTTATAGATGGCCGTCCCTGCGAGCAAGGCTATGATTGCAAGGACAAGCATTATTTCAATCAAGGTAAAGCCACTCATTGAGTAGCGACGATTTGATGTAATGTTAGTTTTCATGTTATTTAAGTTCTTATGAGATTTTTCAGGATGCGTATCTAAGTATTGAGTCCGGAAATGGTGTCAAAAATGACCGATATCATCATGTAAGCCATGATCCCAACTAAGAGAGCCATGGCAACAACGATGACCGGTTGGATCAGGGCACTGATCTTAGCGATATCTTTTTCGAGCTCCCTATCATATCTATTCGCTGCACGTTCGAGGCTCTCGCCAATATGGCCTGTCTGCTCACCAACGGCAACTATGTCCAGGAGTAACGGAGGAAAAAAGCCCACCCTCTTCATGGTCCGAGAAAGAGCGGACCCGTCACCAACATATTCAATTATCCGAGATATTATTTTCTTTAGGTACAGGTTAGGCGTCGCTTCACGACTCAATTCAAGTGCCCTCAACAGGGTCAGCCCATTACCTACCAAGTTTGCAAGCGTTTCAAGAAACTGCACAAAGAAACGAGTCTTTATGACCTTTCCAAATAATGGAATCTTCAATTTCGTCTCATCCCACCACTCATGATTATTAGGGTTCTTGATGTATGAAATAAAACCAAAGACCACCGCGATCACTCCTCCTAGAATAATCCACCACCAGGCCCTAATAAAATCACTCAAATCAATCATGAGCTTTCCAATTGCAGGCATTTCCGAATTGGTATTATCTAGTAGCCCCATGAGTTGAGGAATGAGGAACGTTATAAAAAGCACTACCACTGCAATGCCTGATGCTATTAAAAAGAACGGATAAATCAGCGCCATCAATACCTTGCTCTGAAGCTCCTGTATGGCTGTCAGATAAGTTGCCTGCCTCTTAAGGATAGTGGAAAGGGCTCCGCTCACCTCACCGGCACGGGCAAGGCTACAGTAAAGGTCACCAAAACTTGGTGAGGCCTTGGCAAGGGCTGCTGAAAATGATGTGCCGTCACGGACTTCCTGTCTGAGGGACTTTGTGAGCCTCTTAAGTTTACCAAGCTCTTCACGGTTCTCCATGACCCGCAGCGCAGGTTCGAGCTGAAGGCCCGCACCGAGCAGTTCAGAAAGTTCTTCAGTGAAAAGAACAATTTCCGCTTTCTTCAGACGCATCGGACCGGTAATTTCAATTTCATCCTCCTTGGCCTTTGACTTAGCATTACTTGCTGAGTCCCCGTTCTTGGCCTGGTCCGTCTTTAGATCCAGCATGAGAGGCTGTAAACCGCCCCTGTCCAATAAATCCATGGCCCCGTGCCTATCACCAGCAATCAGTTCACCACTGATCTGAGATCCGTCTACCCTGAGGGCTTTGTAAGCAAAAGTAGGCACCGTATTCTATAATTAATTATTTTGAATTCCTTTAAGAATAATAATGATCATTCCTCTAATTTTAGTTCGACGGTAGTGGCTGACATGACCTCCTCGAGAGTCGTATCCCCGCTCAAAACCTTGTGCCAACCATAATCACGCATATTAATGAATCCTTCTTCAGTTGCCTTTTGCTTAATCTCCGCTGAAGAGGCTCCACTAACGATCAGGTCTTCGATTGCAGGTGTCACAAGACAAATTTCAAAAATCGCTAGCCGGCCCAGATAACCACTGTTCCGACAACGGTCACAGCCACCCTCATTGGCCAAAAACATCTGACCCTCCTCACCCTTTGGAAAATCAATACTATCAAGGTGCTCCTGTGTATATTCATGGGGCACCTTGCAAGAAGGACACAGGCGACGCACTAGCCGCTGAGCCAAGAAAGCGCGGACCGAAGCCGAGACCAAGAAAGGTTCAACTCCCATGTCGGTGAGTCTGGAAATGCCACCGATAGCATCATTCGTGTGAAGTGTACTGAAAACAAGGTGCCCGGTAAGTGAAGCCCTAACAGCAATCTCTGCCGTCTCAAGATCACGCATCTCACCAATCATCACTATATTTGGATCGCCTCGCAGGATACTGCGCAATCCACGTGCAAAGGTAAGATCAATTTCTGGTTTAACTGCAATCTGCATGACTCCGTCAAGCTTGTTCTCGACCGGGTCCTCAATCGTAACTATGCGGGTCTCGGACTTGTTCAGTTCCGAGAGGAAAGTGTAAAGGGTTGTGGACTTACCTGAACCGGTAGGTCCAGTAATAAGAATGATGCCATTAGACATCGATAGGAGCTGATCAATACGGGACCTGACATGCCCGATGAGTCCGAGACGGTCAAGATTGAATTTTTCCTGGTTCAGTAGTCTAAGACTCACGCTCTCACCTTCAACCGTAGGGATCGTAGCAACACGCACATCAATCTGCTGATCCTCAAGTGAAAGATTGATTCGTCCGTCCTGCGGCAAGCGTCGCTCCGCAATGTCAAGCTTGGACATGATCTTGAGACGTGCAATCACAGAACTCTGCAACGCATTGATGTTTTCAGGGACTGCAACGTCATTCAACATTCCGTCAATCCGGTATCTAATTCTCAGATCAGAATGTAACGGCTCGACGTGTATGTCCGTGGCTCGCTGATCGAGAGCTTCACGAATGATCTGGTTCACAAATTTAACGACAGATGCCTCCTCGTCCTCGTCCTCGTCCAGGACGTTCGCCTCGTCCTTGTCTATGTCCAATGAGTCCATGTCGAGGTCACGGCCCGCAAGGATTTGCTCAAAGGTATCCGCCCCCACACCATAGAGTTCCTGAATGCCCTGAAGGATTCTTGTCCTCGAAGCCATGGTCCATTCGATAGGATAATTGATAGCCTGACTCGCTGCCTGGCGGGCAAGATAATTAAAAGGATCATATGTCGCAATGCGCAAGCGGAGCTGGTCATTAGCAGACTCATTTATTTCTTGCTCTTCTTCGCCTCCGGGCTGCTCAGGGAGAGTATTGCTCGCATCATTAGGATCTTGAGTCTCGATCAATTCAGAACCATCGCCAAAGGAAAGAGGGAGCAAGCGATGCTTGAGGGCAATCTTTGCAGAACAGACTTCCTTCAACTTTCGTTTGTTAATGGGATTAAGTTCCTCTTCCCATCCCAAATGAAGATCTTGGGCAAGGCTCTTAAGAAATTCCTCTTCGGGCACCAAATCACGATTCAGTAATTCTTCAATGATCGGGCGCTGGCCGGTCGATGCTTCGTGAATAGCTTTCTCAATGTCCTCATCTCCGGACGACTGGAACCGCTTAGCTGTATTTGAAAAAATCTTGTTCATTGTAATGTTCCCGACAACGGATGACCTAACACCAAGCCTCATGCGCACTTATCGCGCTTAATATGAGAATCGGATCAATGGAAAGGTTGAGGGGTTCGAAAGATGCCACAAATTCATCGAAATCGCATCTATTAATAGTTGTATAATAGTTCTTTTTTGGTCTTTTCGGATAATCTTTCCATAATGTTTGCAACTTCCAAATGGGCTTTAAATGGCATACTTTAATGAATTGTTTCAATTCCATTAAAAAATAAGAAATCCTGTCATTTGATTTAGAATCCGCCTGAATAAAAGATATTCAGAGTTTTCTTAGAAAAAACCATGGGAAAAACTAATTAAGATCCCTGGTCTGATCCTTAAGTTATTCCTTGGTATCCGGTAATTTGAATAACTTGCCAGAAAAGGGACACCTCAATACGGATCCAACTGCCTTACCTCGAACGTCAATGAGTTGACCCCCGAAAGGACTCATAACATAACCAACCCTCTTGGACCAAGCAGCAACGGGCACAGTCTCCTTTTTATTCTTGGCAGCTTCTGACATTTGAGAATCTTTCTTCTTTTTCAGAACCCTAAACTCAATCTTATCTGATATTGAAGCGATCGCCTCATCAACAATATTTTTATTTTGTTGATTCTCTGGTCGAGCATTTTCCCCTTCTCCAGGTATCACAAATATTCTCCCCGTGTATGGGCACCTAGCCTTTTCACCAGGTTTAAGGCCAGTAATATCAACAATATAATTCCTCTTAGTGTATGGGCTAAAGACCTGATTCTCCTTACCAGAAACCCTCACCGCAGTTAAACCATCAGGCCTTGCCTTCTCTATAACGCCTTGAACATTTCCCTCATTGTCAGCAACTTCGGTCCGGTCGGCTTTCTCTTTTCCAATGTTGTCGTCCAAATCTTCTGTGATTTCGGTCACAGGCATTCCTGTCGGCATGTGATCTGCATCAGCAAGAAGTACCGGTTCCACATTGTCAGGTACAATAAAAGAAAGCCCTGTGTGCGGACAGATGACCTCATCCCCAGAAGAAAACTTTTGAACATTGACCAGCAGGCCTGGTGCATGCGGTGAAAGGACCAAGCCCGGTCCACCAATAACAGCTTCAGCAATTACTAATTTACTTGAATCTGGCTGTACCATATCAGAGTCCAAATCAGACGGTTTAACTGACCATAAAAAACCGGTAAGAAACTCCGTCGGTTGACCATGAGGATATTTGGCCTCCTTAGCGACAAAAAGACCTAGAGGAAGACTCAGAATTTGACGAATAATGCCTGGCTGCCGCACATCTGACATGGCCGTCGTGTCCGCCGATTTACACGACGGGAAAATGGAAAAAATTAAAGCAATGAAAGAGATTAACGTTACTCGCTTTATAAAATTTTTTATTTTCATCATTAGTTATAATAATAATTTCTCTAAACCTAATTATCTCAACAAGCTGAATGCGTGCCAAGCCGAATGCATGTTATTTATAACATTAATCTTAATATTTAAGAAAACTATAACACTTATCTACATCCTATTGGCTCATTTGCTAGAGAAATATAGAAAAAAACAATCTAATGATTTAATCATTTGACCCCTATCTTCTTAAAACGACGCTCAAGTTTACCCAAGATTACCTCTTCAAGAAAATCGTTTTCAAGACAATCAACAGCCTCCTTAACAAAGCCAAAAGTCAACAACTGTCGGGCCGCTGGCTCCTTAATGCCTCGGGTCTGTAAATAGAAAAGTTCATCCTCTGAAACGGGAGAGGTGGACGCCCCGTGACTGCACTTGACCTGATCAGCTTTAATTTCAAGGCCCGGCATAGAGTTCGCCTCACAGGTATCACTCATTAGTAAGTTCCGGCACGTCTGATATGCATCAGTGTGGCGCGCCTCATCTTCTACAACTATCATACCAGCAAAGATAGTCTTCGAATCATCATATAAAGTATTCTTATATAATAAGTTACTCGAAGTGTTTGGCTGCTCGTGTAGTTGCAGTGTTCGCATATCAAATTCCTGAGATTTCTCTGGTACACTGACTGCCAAAATTTCACTACTTGCCCCTTCTCCCACTAAACGACTTACAGACTCGTTTCTGACCCACTCACAACCCAAATCCAAATTAAATGTTTTAAGCTTAGAATTCAAACCAGCTCGCGTGGATAACAAATGGATTGACTGGGCTTTCTCACTGAGGTTCTGCGCTCTCAAATAGATCAGTTCAGAATTTTCTTCCCCATGAATATCAGAAACACCACAACAAAAACTAATTTCATCATCTATTGAAGTAACGTACTCAGCAACCATTGCTGAAGAACCTGCACCTGCCACTATTAAACTGTGAGGAAATATAGAAGATGAATTTCCTGAAACCCAGTGAAACACCTCAACAGGAACAGTCAATGAAACGCCCTTAGGGACATAGAAGAAGAACCCGTTCCTTAGACGGGCCCTGTGCAGTGCAGCGTACTTTGCGGAACCGAGACGAGAATTCTGTGTCATGAAATAATTTTGAACTAGGTCGCCATCTTCAATGAGAGCTTGTGAGAGAGGTTTAAAAATGACTCCTTTCTTAGAAAACTCTTCATTCAGTGAAGGGCTTGCAACGACACGATCATTCACAAAGAATATTTGCCCTGCATTTTCTTTTAGTGACAAAGCACTTGCCACTAGCCGATCAATATCATTGCATGCAACTTCTTTGGCATCATAAAGGTCCTCATATGATAATTTCTTTAGATTTGCGAAGCGCCAAGCCTCATCACTTCGCTTAGGCCAATCAATTTCTTGAAAACTCTTCCATGCGTCTCTTCTGGAATTCTTGTACCAATCAGGAAACTCCTCTCCTGCTTCTTCAGGAGAATCTAAAAAGGAACGAACTGAGGGCTTTTCTTCTAACAACACGATAAAGAAATAATTGGGCTAACCCACAGACCCTTCCATTTCAAGATCGATCAAACGTTTCAATTCAACTGAATATTCCATTGGAAATTCTCGGACCAAGTCATTAACAAATCCATTCACGCTCAAACTCATAGCTTCCGCTTCACTAAGACCCCTCTGTTTCATATAAAAGATCTGCTCCTCACTGACCTGACTGACACTCGCTTCGTGCTGAGTAGAGTGCTTGTTTCCACGAACTGTAATGGCCGGGTAAGTGTCTGTACGACTCTTACTATTAATCAACAATGCATCACACTCAGTGTTATTTTTACATCCTTTGAGGTGCTTAGGAATATGCACTTGGCCACGATAAGTTGATCGGCCCTCACCCACACTGATGGACTTGGAAACAACATTGGACGTGGTATTATCCGCAGCGTGTATCATCTTCGCTCCAGTGTCTTGATGCTGCCCATCATTAGCTAAAGCGATAGAAATAACTTCTCCTCTCGCTCCTGCCCCTTTCATTACGACTCCAGGATACTTCATAGTTAATCGACTGCCAATGTTACAGTCGATCCACCTGACCTCTGCATTTTCATGCGCCAGACCCCGCTTCGTTACCAGATTAAATACGTTAGCACTCCAATTCTGAACAGTTATGTACTGAATCTTGGCATCTTTCATTGCAACCAATTCGACTACAGCGCTGTGAAGGGTGGTAGTTTCAAATTTCGGAGCAGTGCACCCTTCCATGTATGTCAGTTCGGCTCCTTCATCCACGATAATAAGTGTCCTCTCGAACTGACCAAACTGCTCAGAATTAATTCTAAAGTATGCCTGCAATGGATGCTTCACTTTAACGCCTGGCGGGACATATATAAAACTGCCACCCGAAAAGACTGCGGAGTTTAAAGCCGAAAATTTATTATCTCCTGTAGGAATCACTTTACCGAACCATTTGCGAAAAATGTCAGCATGCTCAGCCAAACCCTCAGAACTATTCACAAAAATAACACCCTGTTCAGCGACCGCATCTTTGACATTCGAATAAGCCGCCTCACTATCAAACTGAGCTTCTACACCAGCCAAAAAACTACGTTCCTTCTCTGGGATGCCGAGACGCTCAAACGTCTCCTTCATCTCATCAGGCACATCATCCCAACTACGCTTTGGAGCTTCACCGGCAGATAAATAATACCGAATTTCATCAAAGTTGATAGAATTGAGATCCTCACTGGCCCAGTGCGTGGGCATCTTTTTCTTATAAAAAACACCCAGCGCTTTTTTTCTGAAATCCGTAATCCACTGTTCCTCACCCTTAACATTTGCTATGTAATCAATAGTATCTTCGGACAAGCCCATTCCGGCATCATGTTTGTACTTAACATCATAATGAAAGTTGGCCTCTTCCCTATCAATCTCGATCGTGTTTCTTGAATTTAAATCTGTGCTCATTGATATCAGATGTTAACTTTTAACTAGTTCCCCTTCCTTGAGCCAATCATAGCCCTTCTCTTCAAGTTCCAGCGCCAATTCCTTTGGTCCGCTACGTATAATCCTGCCCTCATTGAGTACATGCACATGATCAGGAACGATGTGTTCAAGTAGTCGCTGATAATGGGTTATTACCAAAAAACCACGTTCCTCTGAACGCATTGCATTGACCCCTTGGGCAACAATTTTCAAAGCATCAATGTCTAGACCACTGTCCGTTTCATCCAGCACAGCATACTTTGGTTCTAGCATCATCATCTGAAGCACTTCGTTACGCTTCTTTTCTCCTCCGGAAAATCCTTCATTGACGGACCGTCCTGTAAATTTTTTATCTATTCCCAACTTAGCCATCTTATCGTACATCTCCTGATAAAAGGCAACCGCATCAATTTCCTCACCATCAGGTAACCTTGCCTGTCTAGCTGCGCGAAGGAAATTAGCATTGCTTACCCCTGGAATTTCTGCAGGATACTGAAAGGCAAGGAAAAGACCCTCACGAGAACGTTCATCAACATCCATTTCTAGAAGACTCTTACCATCCAAAAAAACATCTCCGGATCCGACCTCGTAATCCTGATGACCAGCCATCACTTTTGCCAGTGTACTTTTACCTGAACCATTGGGCCCCATCATTGCATGAACTTCTCCCTTGGGAACTGACAAACTGAGGCCCTTGAGAATTTCAGTCCCATTGACACTTGCATGAAGATCCTTGATTTCCAAAGTGGACATTTATTTAGACAAAAATTAAATTGGTATTGTTATAGATTATTTTTCTGTTTCTCTTTACGAACACATTCTGGACACTGTCCCCTGACCTCAACTTCGACTTTTTGGATCTTAGCGCCGCGAGGCAATTTTACTGATTTTGAAGGCTCCTCCCCGTCCTTCAAGTCAATGTCCATTACGGTAGTGCATGTTTCACAATGGAAGTGAGCATGAGGTGCAAGATTTCCACAATATCTGGAAGGCTCCCTGTCCACATTCACCTGTTTCACAATGCCCGCAGCTGCTAGGGTATCTAAACAATTATATACCGTCGCTAGTGATATTGATGGCATTCTCTCTTGCACCCTTATGAAAACTTCTGTGGCCGTGGGATGATCTCGTCTACTCATAAGAATCTCATACACAACTTGTCTCTGAGGAGTCATGCGATGACTTCCTCCAAGATCAATATTTCCAAATGGTTTTTTCTTATATGTCGGCACTCTTGAGACCAGTACCTCGAAGCTTATTTTTATCAAGAATTATTCTAAATAATATTTCTTATTTAATCTCATCGTTCGACACTGGAGTCCAAATACCTTATATTCAATATATGAGATTAGGGATAATAGGATGCGGCAAAATGGGATCAGCCCTCGTAAAGGGTGCAATTAATAAGGGTGCAATCAAAGCAGATTCAGTTAGCGTTTTTGACGTTATTGATTCTGCTTCAAAGAAACTGGCCAATGATATAGGAGCAACAATTGCATCATCCCATGATGATTTAATCAATAATTCTGAGGTAGTACTACTTTGCGTTAAACCTCAAGACACTCTGAAAATGTTAGAGGGCCTTAAACCACTAGCTCAAAGCACGCTATTTATTTCAATCGCTGCAGGACTCAAATTACTGGATCTGGAGAAATCTCTCGATCAAAGTGCCCGTGTTATTCGTGTGATGCCCAACACCCCTGCCCTCGTGGGAAAAGGTGCGTCCGCGTTCTCTAGGGGAGCAAAAGCAACCGATGAAGACGCGAGTTTTGTCATTAATATTCTTGGATCAGTGGGAAAGGTATTAGAGGTTCCTGAAAAGCAAATTGATGCAATTACCGGACTAAGCGGAAGCGGTCCTGCATATATTTATACAGTCATCGAAGCTCTGGCCGATGGCGGAGTACTCGTTGGATTACCAAAGGACAAAGCCTTGTTATTAGCCGCACAAACAGTTGCAGGTGCTGCGGAAATGGTGATACAAACAGAGGATCACCCAGCCTCGCTCCGCGATCAGGTAGCAAGTCCGGGAGGAACGACGGTCGCAGGACTCGCGGCACTTGAATCAGGAAAATTGAGAACTGCCCTGATCGATGCAGTAAAAGCCGCAACTCTCAGGTCAGAAGAGCTAGGGAAAAGCTAACCCTCTGTTATAAGAGGGATCCTATCAACGAGTCTCGGTTTTTTAAACCCATAAAGCTTTGCCGCATTTGCGCCGAGAATAGCGGCTTTATCTTCAGATCCTATATCATCATCAGTAAGGATAAAATCAAGGCTCTGTCTATATGTAAAATCCACCATGGTCCGAGGCCAGTCTGAGCCCCACATTATTTTATCGTACCCAACTTTCAGTCCCGCAGATTTCAGAGCATCACGCCCACTCTCAAATGGATAACCTTCTGAGCGATAAAGCCAGATAATGCCTCCACATTCTATATACACATTTTTGTGACGGCACAATTCTAACTGACCAGGCCAGCCTCCTCGGTTAGGCATGCCGAAGTGACCGATCGCCACCTTCAGATTCGGAAATGCTTTCATTACATTCTCAAACTCAGGTACTTGGATTTCTCCTTCAGAAAAATCAACAGACAAAACCAGCCCTTCATTTTCCATTCTTTCCCAAACCGGAAAGAATCTACGATCATCCAAAGATATCTTATCTAACAAATGCCCGCCGCAAACTTTCAACCCTCTGAACCCCTGATCGAATAGGTTACCTGCTTCCTCATCCACCTTATCAGGTTCAAATAAGTTGGGGAGAGCATGCATGAAAAAGCGTTCTGGATGATTTGATGCAACATCTAAAATATAATCGTTCTGAGGCCCATCCAAATACTCCTGAACCACGACCCCAGCAGTGACTCCCGCCGCATCAAACTCAGCTAAAACATATTCAGCCAGAGCAGAGCAATCGACAAAGGAAGCCGGCATACCCAGCATTTCCTGATCACCTATGCGAATCTTTCCCGAACCAAGAGATCTGACAGGTTGCTCATTTCTGACACAACCTTTTATTCGCTTCCATATATGCATATGTGCATCAATAATCATAAAGAAAAATAATCAAAAATTAGGTTCATTCATTATTATTGATATAATTTAAATCACTCGAGGATGAAAGTCTCAACCACTATATGTTCAGCCCTTATTATCTTTCCGTGGGCAAAAACGAATGCAGAAATCAACTTCACTCGTGATGTTAGACCAATTCTGAACACGCATTGCACAAAGTGTCACGGGAGAATTCGAGCAAAAGCAGGACTTAATCTAATCAACAAAGAAAGCGTTTTCAGTGCATCTGAATCCGGACTGATTCCTATCGTATCTGGAAATCTAGAAAAAAGTGAATTAATCAGACGCATCAGTCATACAGACAAAGAGGAAAGGATGCCACCCAAAACCCCGTTAAAGACAGAACAGATCAAAACTCTGAGTCAATGGGTTAAGGAAGGAGCAAAATGGCCAAAACATTGGGCCTTCAAATCTCTCAAAGAAACTCCGGAAAAAAATCAAACAATTGACAGTATCGTTGAAGAAAATCTCAAGTTTTCCAGATTAAACCGTAGCCCAATCGCAGATAAAAGAACTCTCATCAGGAGACTCTCATTAGATCTTATGGGACTTCCCCCTGAACCTGAAGAAATATTGTCTTTCGAATCAGACAAGTCACAGGACGCCTATGAAAGGCTCGTGGAAAAAATACTTAACTCTTCTCACATCGGTGAAAGATGGGCCAGGCACTGGCTGGACGGAGCCCGGTACGCGGACTCGGATGGTTATGAAAAAGACAATAATAGACCAAATGCATGGCGCTGGAGAAAATGGGTAATCGATTCCATTAATGCTGACATGCCCTTTGATCAATTCACTATCGAACAACTTGCTGGGGATATTTTACCAAATGCCACACCAGAACAACACCTTGCAACCGCGTTCCACCGTCAGACCCTATATAACCGAGAAGGAGGAGTCGATGCTGAAGAAGATCGGACCAAGAGAACAATTGACCGTGTAAATACCACCGCTTCGGTATGGCTAGGCCTCACTCTCGAATGTGCGCAGTGCCATGATCATCCCTATGACCCAATCAGCCAACGCGATTATTACCAGTTCTATGCATTCTTCAATAATGCAGATGAAAGTGAAAAAGAAGTCTCTAAAGGGTTTGGAGATGGCACAATGAAAGTCCGAGTAATGCGAAAAAAGAATCGTGAGACTTATATTTTCCGTCGCGGCGATTTCCTGCAACCCATTAAGGAAGAAGGTGAAATTTCACCACTCACACCTAAGTCCTTACCTCCTTTGAACGTACCGAATGACAAGAAACCGGACCGTTTGGATCTTGCAGGGTGGCTAGTTAATAAAAATAATCCACTCTCAGCAAGAGTCGCAGTCAATGATATCTGGTATAAGCTTTTCGGAAAAGGGCTGACTGAGCAAAAGGCGGACTTCGGCACCAGATCCGCACCACCAATTCAAATGGATCTACTGGATCATCTTGCAACAAAATTTATAAATATGAATTGGAGCA
>JABSSR010000427.1 GCA_013213965.1 Verrucomicrobiales bacterium
ACAGTAAGTGCGATTCTTGGTTGCGAAGAGTTGATTGTGTGAGAGAGAGTTGTCCTGAGCTAGATCTTCCCGAATTCACCGAAGAAGATCGACGACTTGTCATTAATGAGTTTTGTCAGGGATCAGTCAGCTACAAGGAGATCAAGGAACTTGAAGTTTGGCCGTTTCTGAAAGTTTGGCTTTCGACTGAGCAGAGGTCAATAATAGAGAAGCTTGCGCCTCAAAAAATTAAACTAAGCAATGGGCAAGAGATTAAAATGATATATGAAGAAAGTGGTCCCAAAATTTCAATCGTGTTACAAAAGCTCTACGATGTGATGAGTGTGCCGACGATATGCAATGGCAGGGTAGTAGTTCTTGTCGAGATACTTGGGCCAAATCACCGTCCAGTTCAACGGACCGAGGATCTTGCAGGATTTTGGGAGTCACGCTATCCAGAAATTAGAAATCAATTGAAAGGAAGGTATCCAAAACATGAATGGCGATAAATCATTCTTTTTTGTTAATTGCCAACCTAGAGCTAGTGTAGAAGTGTTGGGCTTTAAGAATTAAGACTATGGATATATTTTTTCTACTGATTGGGTTAGTCGGTTTGTACTTTGGTGCCGAATGGTTAGTCAGTGGGAGTTCACAACTCGCTTTAAAGGCAGGCATTTCTCCTTTGGTCATTGGATTGACCGTAGTTGCGTTGGGAACAAGTGCTCCAGAGCTTGCTGTGTGTTTGAGCCTAAATTTTAATGAGAGTCCTAATGCGGCAATAGGTAATATTGTGGGATCTAATATTTGTAATATCCTTCTGGTACTTGGTTTCAGCGGACTTGTCATGCCTCTTGCTATTCATCGGCAAGTGCTGCGCAAAGAAATACCTATTCTGTTGCTGGTTTCATTGATGTTTGTATTTATGCTTGCAGATAAGCGATTATCCCTTTTGGAAGGATGTTTGCTTGTTGCAGGAATTGTCGTCTACATTGCTTCTAATTTTAGATTTTTAGGTAAGGGTTCGAGTGCTGACAACTTAAATGGAGGTGAGCCGATTGATAAAATTAATAGATCATTTAGATATCTTTTCTTTCTTATTATATTTGGATTGGGGTTGCTTGTGGTGGGTGCTGATTATTTTCAGAAAGGAGGAATTGGGATTGCTCGATCTTTAGGCGTTTCTGATGCTGTTATAGGGCTAACGGTTTTGGCTTTTGTGACTTCATTGCCAGAATTGGCAACATCCATAATCGCATGTTTAAAGAAGCAGGGAGATCTTATTGCAGGTAACGCAATAGGATCATCGGTTTTTAATGTTTTGGCAATTTTAGGAATTACGGTTGTAGCAAAACCAATGCCTCAGGTTGAGGGGATTCATACTCAGGATTTAATTTTCATGGTTGGTTCCGTGATCTTGGCAGGAGCCTTAATGATGGGTAAATTGAAGTTAGGCCGGTGCAAGGGGAGTGCTATGATCGTTGTATATATCCTCTACGTTGTTTTGATTGTGAGAAGGCCTTAGGGAGTGGTCGATTCCAATAATTTGAGAATAGAGCTCGATGGGATGCATGATTTGATGACCATTTGTAAATTACGGTCAACCCCTTCAGTCTTATTATAATAAATTGAATTAGTAGCGGCCACAACACCAATGACTGAACCTGAGGTATCGAATACTGGTGATCCGCTTGATCCTTTTGCAAAATCGGCTGTTATCGCTAATCTTGGGGAGCCCTTTTCTTTGCCGCCTCTTTGCTTATAGTATCTAGAAATGATGCCTTTTGATACTGTGTAGAATCTTCCTTCTGGGTGACTTATGACGGTCACTTCAGAGCCGATGGGTGCTGATTTTGCTATGGGTAGTGGAGTGAAGTCACTGCCTTTAAGCTTAACTATAGCGAGATCATTTTTTTCTGATGAGGCTACGATTTTTTCTATTGAATAAATTTCACCCTGGATGGTCATTGCTCCGAAAGCGCCGGCCTTCGAGTTTTTCATGACATGATAGTTAGTAACGGCTAGGCCATCTTTAGTTATTATAAAGCCTCCTGCGATATTTCCATGCCAGTTAGAGCATCGATCGCATTTATAGATATTTCCCAAGCAAAGTACGCCATCTTTGCGATTCTTGTAAATTTCAGAGCTTTGGAGATTTTTATTAGTGGTTTTCGGAAGGTCGGCATGAATTTTATTTTGTTCTTTGAGTTGTGAGGATATTAATGAGGTTTCAGCAGTCTTTTTTTCATCTTTCAATTTCCCTAATTTTCTTTCGAATTGCACTTTAATACTCGCGTCGTTAATGGGTTGATCATTGCCATCACTTAATCCTTTAGTCGTGAGCAATCCGATGAATAAAGGGATTATGAGTAGAGTGTTTTGGTGCAGTCTCATTTCTAATATCTATCTATTTAGGAAATTTTTTTAAAGAATCTAATAAAATTACAGCATCTTTCCAGTGAACCTCATCTTTACTAAATTTAATGTAAATATTAAGAGCGACTATTGCTTCTTGGGTTTTTCCTAACTTAGCTAATGCGTATCCTCTTGGTCGATAGTAATTATAATAAGTTGGATACTCTGCTACTGCTTTACCTGACCATTTAGCAAGTTCTTCCCAGTTTTCGTTGTGTTCTGCATTAATTATCCGCAATGAGTAACGGTCCCTTTCAGATACGATTTCTGAATCCAGATGTTCAAACCAGCCGTCAGGAATGATGCTCTTATCGTTAAGGCGTTTTGCTGAATCATAAATAAAACGTATGGATTGAAAATCCAAGTAACGTGCTGCTTTTGCTGCGCTTTGATTTGCCGATTCTTTGGCTTTTTGTTCTGCTTTTTTTACTTTATCTGGAAATTCACTCATAATGAGAGCAGGCCAGCTAACGTCTAACAAATCTGATGAGAAGAGCTGATCATCTGAAATTTTAAGTAGTGTTTGCTGAAGTTCCTCAATATTTTTATGAGCCATAAGCAAGCCTATTTTAGTAGGCATAAGAATATTATCTAAGACCGGGTGCTTTAATCCGTTCCAAGCTTGATCGATATTGACGGGCTTTCCTAGGCGGATATCGCCTGATTGTGTTTCTGTTATTATTGTTGCTGCATACGAGAACGGTTCCTTCTCTTTGTTTCTGTATTTCTCGAAAATTAAAAATAACCGTTCACGTAAATCTTTGTCATCAGTGTCTATAATTGAAGGGGACGAAAAAAGGCTGAATGATTTTTCAAGGTCGGGAATGTTGCTTTGCATTAAATTCTCAATCAATTGAAACGAAAACTTAACTTGTTTTTCATCGCGAGGCATCAGTTCTGCAAAGTCAAACCAAAACCTGGGTGAGCTTTCTATTGTGGTGTGGCTTAATGCTCTTTTGAGAAGTGATCGTAATGCTTCTTTTTCAGTTAAGCGTTTTAGGTCCACAGAACTTTTGTAATCGCTAATTTCGATAATGTCATTGGGGGGAGCATTGGGGTAAAAATCACGAACCATTTCATGCATCGATTTGCCAAAGGGAACTGATAATTTAGCTCTTTGTAATGAATTACCAATGGCGGAGGTCAATACTTCGTGTCTTCTTCTTAGCTGAGGAGGGACTTTCCAATTGGTTGATTCATTAAATATCTTTTCTGCTAAATCTAAGGATCCTATTGATAAAGATCTTTCAAATATTTGAGCGATGACGGCGAAATTAGACGAATCGAGAATTCTGTTGCTAACATTTTGATAGCATCGAGATAACGATTCGAGCGATGTTAAGTCAGTGCTAGCGAATGTTCCGTAAGTCTGTATCGCTGATATTATTCTAGGGTTCTTTCTGTCGAGCAGAGGATGTGTGATTGCGTTGGTTATGTCTCTTTTCCTGGACTGTGTCAGAGCTTCATCCATAGAAAAAACTAAAATTAATTGGGCTAACTGTCGTGGGAATCGGTCGTCCGAAATTAAATCCCTCAACATTTTTCTGGCAGTCGAATGCTTTTGACTACTTGAATAAATTTCAGCGAAGGCTTTCTGAAAAGAATTTTCTCTGAGTGCCCGAGGAAATTGATTTGAGCTTGAAACTAGGACATGTAGCTTCAAATGCTCTTCAGGAGATAGTTTTAATGAAGACGGATTTGCTAAAGCTTTTTCGATATTAATATTATGCAAACGAGAATCCTTCAATCCATCAGGAAGAGCAAAGTGGAGCCATTTAGGTGAATGTGACTGAAGCCATTCCTGGATTGCATTCGTGAATTCCTTCGTTGTGATTATTCCTGAATTAATTTCATTGAGCCTCGAGGTGAGGGCCTGATGGGTTTGCTGATCTGAACGAATTTCGGGATCTTTGATTTCTTTTGATAGGAGTTGCTCTTCTTTTATATAGTTTTCTATTTTTCTATAGATTTGAGCTAGAGAAAGGACTGTTTGCGGTCTGTTATTTAGTTTTTTGTTTGAATTGAGTAGATTTTCCAAAGCATTTTGAGGGCCTTGAGCCTCTGATTTTCCATTGATGGCAAGGTGAGCCCATAATCTAATGATGGTTTCAGTGACTTCATCATTTTCTGTGTCCTCTTCTAAAAAGGTTTTTATGCCCTTGATGGCGTTATTATGATCATTAATAACTGAGTAACTGATCGTTTTGTATAGTTTGGATCTCCTATCAAATTCTTTATCACCTGAAAAAGTTTCGTTACAGATTAGCATGAGTAGCTCATGAACATCTGTTTGAAGGTTGTTTTGGATTTGTGGTAATAAAAAGCAAAGTGTAGTTCCTACTTCATTGAGAGATGAAGGGGTCCATCTCAGGGCATGCATTAATAGATCGAGCTGATCATAGAAAAGGACTGCATTATTAGTAGCTATGGCTTGAGCTATGTTTTTCTGGATAAGGCCAGATTCAGGCAAAGGAGGAATTCTCCGAGCTTTCAGTGACAATTTGACTCCTGAGCTCTTACGCAGAGCAATCCATTCAGGCCACCAAGTATTTGAGTGTTCCCAATAAAGATCTAGTGCATTGTCATTCGAGGCTAGTGTTAAAAGTGTTTCTAGAGTTTTGGGGGATGATGTGATCTTTCTTAATTTGGGTTTTGTTTCTTTCAGTGAGAGTAATTTGTTTAGAGCTTTTTGACGGTCGCCTAATTCTAGGTGGATGATTGCTGATCTTAGTGAGAAGTCGATTGCCTGAGGAGAGAAGTCAAGATTGTCATTAGTTGATGCATAAAGGTTAAGTGCTTCAGCAAATAATTCTTGCGATTCCTTTAATCTTCCAAGTTCTCCAATTGCTGTGTACCGCGCTTCTGGGGAGAGCTTGGATCTTTTTAGTATTTCCTTTAATATTTCCTCTTGTTCTTTGGATTTATCTTGTCGTTCGTAATGCCTTGCTAGTAGAAAACGCCCCTCCAAATTAAAGGTATTGTCGGGAGGCAGTTTACTGCACGCATTTATCAGTGCAGGAAAAAAAGGTTCATTTAGTAATCTGCATTTACCATTTTCTTCTCTTAGATCAACTATGGCAGCAAGTTTCCATAACTTCTCGGCATAAGAAGGGTCGTTCGGAAACTCAATCAAATAAACTGTGCTATAAATAATGAAATCATCAATGCGGCTTGGGTTGTCGAGTTGACTAATTCTTTCCGAGAGTTTCTTGGGCGTATCAAATTCTTTTGATATTTTTAACAGGTCAATTCCTTCACTTAGTTTGGCTAGAACATAGTTCTTAAGGTCTTTGCTTATGCTTATGCGACTGTTCCTGAGAGCTTCATCACCGGTCTCGGGGTTTAGTAGTTTATCTATTGCCTTCTTGATGGATGGTGGTGGTGATTGTGCTTTGCTGTGAGTTGTTAATGAAATAATGGTTAACAGCATGGAGACAAATATCGTCTTCATTTTGGAAAATGATGGATTCAGTCGCATTAATGAATTCTTAGTTTACTAGAATAGATATAGCAATATTAGGTTTGCTCCGAATTCAACCAGCGGGGGATTCGAGCTCCACTAATAATGATGACGATTTCCCCTTTTACGGGTTTCTGTGAAAATAAATTGGCAAGATCAAGAGCTTTGCCCCTTTTAAACTCTTCGAATTTTTTTGTTAATTCTCGGGCTACAACAATTGATCTGTCGGCGTCAAGATTTGATAGTAGTTCAAGTGTGGAGACAAGGCGATAAGGAGAATCAAAGAAAATTGAGGTTTCGGCCCTTTCTAATGCACCTCGCAGTTCATCTTGTCGGGCTTTTTTCTTGGTGGATAAGAATCCACCAAAATAAAAGCGGTCAGATGGGAATCCTGATCCAGCAATCGCAGCTGTTACGGCTGAAGGGCCAGGCACCACGACGATTTCACATCCTTCTTGTGAGGCAAGGTGAACGAGCCTCGAACCAGGATCGGAAATCAAGGGTGTTCCCGCGTCAGTTATATAGGCTACATCATGACCGCTTATCATTTTTCCAATAAGTTTTGCAGTGCGTGATGCTTCATTGTGTTTGTGAAGACTTATTCTGTGGGTTTCGATTTTGTATTTATTTAACAATTTTCCACTATGGCGGGTGTCTTCGCACGCGATAATATCTACTTCCTCCAAGCATTCGAGAGCTCTTGGTGAAATGTCCAACAAGTTTCCGATTGGTGTGGAAACTATAAATAGTTTACCTCTTTGGTTATCCATTGAGATTAAGAATAATTAGAAACCTTCACTCACACGTGCCGATATTTTTGTTGCTAAATCATCAGCGGCTAGCTGCATGGCCTGTCGTTTGGTTAGTTGGAAGTTTGAATCTAAATAACTAGTGCTATCTCCTTTTACTGTTCCCTTGTCTAAAATTTTCCCGGTAATGTTATCCTGAAGAGCAAAGATGACTTCGATGGAGATTTCAATTTCCTTTGTTTTTAAAACGTTTTGTCGAGTTGATCTCAATTGTCTTCGCGATATTGTTCTAATCGTAGCAGTTAAAGTAGCATCAGAGTCTCTTTGTTTGGATACTTGGTAAGTGCCACTCTGTTGAATTGCCTTGATTGTAGCATTTGTTACGAGAGTTTGCAGACGAGGTTCGAGCGTTTCATTTTTAAATATAGGAACAGAAACTGAATTCACCTTTTGAAGGTGAGTGGGTTTATTGTTTCCAAGTTTATAGCCTACGCATGAATTCATTGCTATCAGTGAAATGATAGAATAAATAGCCAAGTGTATTCTGTTAAATTTTTGTATTATCAAAGCAAAATTTTATTAAGTAGGTTCAAATCGATGAAATTATAATTTAACCTTCTTGCGGTGGTGGGGGAAGTATGATTGGCCCCTTCTTGTCAGTTGGGATTGTCTCCTCTGCATTTAGTGGCTGCGGAGTTGATGAGTTTGCCGGATTATTTTTTGTTTTTGGTGTATTCTCATTTTTTTTTGCAGATATTTTTTCTGGGGCCTGAGGCTTTTTCTGTGGCGGTGTTTTTGATTGAATTAATTGGAGTTTCTTTAGTGCAGCAGTACGAACTTTCGGGTCTTTAACCTTTGACGCTTTTTCATAGTAAATCACTGCACTTCTTAACTGGTTTTGCTTTTCGTAAAATTGCCCGGTTTCATAAAATTGTCTTGCCTCAATTGAATTAAATTTGGCAAGTGCTTCTTTGGCTTCTTTAGCTCTTGGGCTGTCCTCATAAGCAACAATTACATCTTCCATGGCGTTTCTGGCTGCTACGATATTTGCATGATCTCGACTTCCTGCTTCGATTTTTCGTCTGGCGATTTCCCCAATTCGGAATTGTGCTTCGGGTGATTTCGGATGCTTGGGATGTTTGTCAACTAGTGCCTGATAAGCCGAGATTGCCATTGAAGATTTGTCGTCTCCCTCGTGAAGCTCAGCTATCGCAAACTGAGCGAGTGGAGCTAGAGAAGAGAAAGGAGCATTGTCTATAATCGATGTGAACCATTTGAGTAGGTCAGAAGGCTGAAACTTCTTTGGTAGAAAAAAAATTTTATGTTTCCTGTTTTGCTCTTGTGCATAGCGCGCAATTTTGTATTGGTTTTGAATCGCCTTAATGTAAAGGGGGCTAGATTTGTATTTGTCTACGAAGTCCTGGAAAGACGGAAAAGCTTTCTTTAATTTCCCTTTTTCCATGAGACTCTCAGCCAGCTTAAATTGGCTCGTTGGCGCAGCGGAAGTGAAGGGATAATTTTTTACAATGTATTGATATTGAGAAATTGCCCTGACCTTCATGCCTTCCTTTTCATAAATCAGGGCCTGTTCAAATCTCTTCTTAGCTAGAGGTTCCTGTTCTTTAAGTTTTTCTTTTGAAGGTACCTTGGAAAGATCCTTTTTGAAATAGTCCAAAATTTTTGCATGTGATGATGAAATCGATAATGCAAAGAAGAATGCATGGGCCAAAAGAAGAATTAAAGTGATCTGTCTTTTAGTCATTTTAGATCGTATTTGAATCATTGGATAAAATCAAGGTAGAGAAGTGATCAGATTTAGCATAACTATGCACTTTATGAACGGTCCTTTAGCATTTATTTGATTACAAAATTTTTAATTAAGTGAGTAGGCTCATTTTTGTTAATTTGATTCCTTTGTGTTTAGTCTAGAGCCTCTGGTTGCGTTTTTGCGTAATTAAACTAAAGATCATCTAGTTTTAAATAGTTAATTAACTTGAAAAAGAGACAATTTGTTGACCATGTCCGTATTTATGTAAGGGCAGGTGATGGAGGTAATGGCATAGTGCATTTCCGAAGAGAAAAGTATGTACCTAAGGGGGGGCCTGATGGTGGGGACGGTGGTGATGGAGGTGATATTGTTTTACAAGTTGCTTCAGATACAGATAATTTGACTCATTTGTTTTTCAAATCACGATTAATAGCAAAATCTGGTGATCATGGTCAGGGAAGGGATAGGCACGGAAAGTCAGGAAAAGAACTTATTGTTAAAGTTCCTCCGGGAACTCTTGTCTATGAGTCCAATCAGGTTGGGGTGTCAATTGAGGAGTTGAAGCGTCAAGGAAAGCCTATGGCTGATCTAACAAAGGATGGTGAGCGATTTGTTATAGCTAGAGCAGGAAAGGGAGGGAAGGGGAACGTGCATTTTAAATCGGCCACAAATCAAACACCTCAGGAGCATACACTAGGCGAAAGAGGAGAAGAGGGATTTTTCTATCTTGAGTTGCGACAGATTGCTGATGCCGGTTTCGTCGGTTTTCCTAATGCAGGCAAATCGAGTTTGCTTAGTGTGTTGTCTGCTGCCAAGCCTAAGGTAGCTAATTACCCGTTTACTACGCTTCAACCATCAATAGGAGTTGTTGAATTTAACAGTTTGCGGCGAACGACAGTGGCGGATATACCAGGCATTATTGAGGGGGCCCATGAGAATGTTGGGTTAGGGCATAATTTTTTACGTCATATTATGCGCTGCAAGTTATTGCTTTTTGTTGTCGACATTGCAGGGAGTGATATGAGAGATCCAATTGAAGACATTCAAACTCTGAGGAAGGAAATTAAACTTTATAGCGATGAGCTTGCTTCAAGAGATTGGATTATTATAGCAAATAAGATGGATCTTGATGGAGATTCAATGAATTTTGATGTGCTGAGATCGAGATTTTCCAGAATAGAAATAATTGGAGTGTCAGCACTTACTGGATCTGGTATTGAAAAGTTTAAAAAAAGACTCGAGGAATTAATAGGTAGAGAGCTTAAGTAGACAGAACCATTCCTATCACTCCGCTAACGGCAAAGAGTCCTCCGAGAATAGATGAGACTGTTGGCTTGTCTTTTTCAAAGATGATGGCCAAAGGGATAAGAATTATGGGGCTCGTTGCTACAATGGCCATTGATTCTCCGCTAGTCATCGTTTTTAATGATGCTTGGAAACAGCTCACTCCGAGGACTGGACCGAACAGAGCTGCGCAAATTAACCACGGGATTGGTTTTTTTGTCGGGCTTGAACGTACCTGTTCTCTGCTGCTAAATTTCTTTATTAGAAAAATTATTAATAGAAACAGTAACCCGGCAAAGACTCTTTGGAAGGCCTGACTTGTACCTCCAATGCTAATATTATATTGATTTGCAATGACGTTGGCGTGACGACTGATGGACGCTCCCATCCCTTGTCCAAAGCCTGCAATTAGAGCGGCAATTATTCCAACTTTATAAAAATTGTTTTTGGTTGTTCTTGGGTTTTTAGGTAAAAGGGCCAAAGAGAGGCCTGCTAAGATGCTAATTATAAAGATAATATTTTCTTTCTTAATCGTATCGCCTAGCCAGATCCAATCGGACAAAGCTCCTACTAATGTGGCTGTGCAGAAATTAATCAAGATTGTCAATCGAGAGCCAATCTTTGAAAGAGCCATAAATAGCGCGATGTCACCAATCCCAAATCCAACTATACCGCTGAATAATAACCATGTAGAAGCTTCAGGATGAAAGCTTTTGGGCTCAATAATAATGGTGACAAGGCCTAAAATAAATGTCGCAAAAATGAGTCGAATTAGATTTGCTGTGATTTGGTCCATCAGCCGTGAAACTTTTGTGTTACAGATAGCTGAAAAGGCAAATAATATAGCTGTTGAAATTGCAAAACTCATTAGATCGAAGTCATCGACAATAAGGATTAGCAGAAATGAACTCTTTATGATAGGGAAGTTTAGGTTACGACGTATAAGTAACTATACCACTGACCTTTAAAATGAATCTTGGTGATCAGAACGCTCATAACAAATTATGGCTCAATGGGAACATTGTAAACGAAGAAGAGGCTGGAGTGTCTCCATTCGATCATGGCCTTTTGACTGGAGATGGGGTCTTTGAAACGTTGATCTCTTTTGATGGGGTGAAGCCGTTTGCTTTTACTAGACACTTCGAACGTCTGATAAAATCTGCTCAAGCTTTTGGTTTGAAGGTGCCTAGTTTTGAGCTGTTAAGGGATGCTTGCGAATCAGTTTTAGGTTTATATAATGTGGCTCCTGCTAGGATCAGGATAACGATTACGGCAGGAAGAGCTCCGCTCGGATCTGAGAAGGGATCAGCGTCTGAAAATGTCATTGTTGCATCTTCAGAAGCGCCTGAGCATCCACTATATAGTAAAGTTATTACTGTTCCTTTTGCAAGAAATGAGAGGGGTGCCTTAGTCGGGCTTAAAACGACATCTTACGGAGAAAATGTTGTGGCTTTGGCTCTGGCTTATTCTGAAGGAGCTAGAGAAGCAATTTTCGGAAACGTTTCCGGAAATTTATGTGAGGGTTCAGGTAGTAACATTTTCATTGTGTCGGGAGGAGAATTAATTACACCTTCGCTTTCTTCTGGATATTTGCCTGGTGTTACGCGCGCTCTGGTTCTTGAGATATGTGAACGTATTGGGATCTCGGTAAGCCAGATTGATTTTCCTTTGAGTGAACTAACTAATGCTGATTCGGCTTTTTTGACATCAACTCTTAGGCAAGTTCAGCCAATTGATATCATTAATGGGGTGCCATTGAATGAAGTGGAGAGCAATGTTTACTTGAAGATAAAGAATGAATTTCTTCGCTTAGTTCAAAATGAAATTGATCCTTAATGTAGGCTTTGAGCTTTATTCTCAGTTTTCAGGAAAATAAGGATTACGATCATTCCAAGAGCCGAAAGAATAGCGCCAGCGTAAATGACTTCCTTGGCGCTGTAAATTCGTGCAATTTCACCTGCAATGATAAACCCCAGTAGGCGAGACGGGACCGTAATAAGGATAGTGAATGCGCCTTGAATTGAATTCCTAAAGCCTGCACCGGCTACCTGATCAAGATACATTATGGGGAGAACAAACATGGAAAGGATTTCAAGTCCGTGGAAGAGTTGAATAATTAGAGCTGTTTTTAATGTTGGGAAAGTGGCGATAATTGACAGGCGGATTGACATTGAGGCTAGGCCTAGAGTCAATACTCCACGAAAACCTAACCATTTTCTTAGTGTAGTAAGATTTAGTATATAAACGATTTCGATTGCAACTCCGATAGAAGTGATCGCTGTGATGTGATTATTCTGGATCCCTATTGATTCTTTGAAGAATACGGAGAGGTATGGGTAGTAGCAATTTGCGGCAGTGTAGGAAAAGAAGATGCCTATGCAAAATGGTATTAGTTGTGGTGATAGAAGAACTCGGAAAGCTTCAGTTGTTGGTTTTTTTACATTTCCTTTTTCAGAGATGCTCGGTGCACGCATCAGATAAGTTGCAAGAAAGGACAGGACGCAAAATAGGACTGCGCACCAAAGAGAATTTGCTATATTTTTTCCGCCACTGAGGATGAAAAATAAAATTGCACTTGGTGCAATAAATCCAATGGATCCCCAGATCCTGATCTTTTGATATTTTAGGGGCTTTTCTCCATTTTCTTTGAGCTGTTCGTTGTGATTGAAAAAGTATCCATCTAGTAGTGGTAAAGTGGGGATGAAAGCGATGCTGTAGATTGTCCACCCGATAGTTACATGCAATGGATCATTCAAATAATAAACGGCAATTAGTGATCCTGCTGTTATGCAAAAAATAAATCTTAAGATCTTGCGTGAATCAATCGACTTGTCTGCTAGGTAAGTCATTAAGGCGGGAGTAAAAAGCATCCCAACGCTTGATATGCTAAGTGTAATGGCAATTTGCCTTGGACTAAAATCTTTGGCTTCCTTTAGAAGGAGAGCCATCAAGGGGGCTATACTGCCTAGTGCTGCGTAGCTCAAAAAGAATTGAATCTTAATGGGGTAAAGATTCATGCAGGTATCCTAAGCGACCCGATTTGAGGGGTTACCTGAAAGAAATGATCGGATATTGTCAATAACGCCTTCTAGTAGGCGTTTTCTCGCTTCTAAGGATATCCAGGCAATGTGAGGTGTGATGAGTAGATTAGGGATGGAATTTTCCATCAAAGGGTGTTCTTTTTCTGGCGGTTCCGTAGAAAGAACATCAATTGCTGCGCCGGCAATTTCTCCAGCCCTTAGAGCATCGGCAAGGGCAAGTTCATTCACTAGACCGCCTCTACTTGTGTTTAAAAGGAAGGCGGTTGGCTTCATTTGGTTTAGTGTATCAGCATTGATGAGATGTTCATTTTCTTTAGTTAGTGGGCAGTGCAGGCTTATTACATCACTTCCTGAAAAGAACTCTTCCTTACTGACGCGGGGCCATTCTGAATGATTCGAAGAAGAGGATCGGTCCCTTGATAAAATATGTATTCTCATACCCATTTGTTCTGAGATTTTACCTACAAGAGATCCTATATTGCCGGATCCTGCTATTCCCATTGTTTTGCCGTTTAGTTCAGTAACAGGATGGGCTAGTCTGGTGAAGATGGGGCTCTTTGGCCATGAATCTTTTTCTTCAATATATTTATGAGTATTTCCGCACAGGTTCAGTAAAAGTGCAAGCGTGTGTTGAGCAACCATTGGGGTTGAGTAATTGGCTACGTTACAAACAATGACTCCATGGTCCTTGGCAGCGATCAGATCAATATTGTTTACGCCGGTAGCGCATACTACTATTAACTGTAGATTTGTGGACCGGGAGATGATGTTAGAATCAATATTTACCTTGTTAGTAATTATAATTCCAGCCTCATTTATGTTGGATAGTGTTTCCTCTTCACATGTTGTTTTGTGAAAAGTGCAATCGCCAAATTCATTCAAAGCGCTAAGGTCCAAGTCTCCAGGATCCATTGTGGATGAATCGAGAAATGTTATTTTTAGTTTCTTTGTCATTTTATGATTTAGAATTTCGGAGTATCGTTATGTGAATTTGGTGACCGCAGATAATGGTAGATGAAGATAATAACTTGTTAGTAGGTGCTTCTGAATGGAGGAAAAAAATTGTTATTATTATAGGAGGTCTTGGCGTGGCTTTAGGGGCATTCGGTGCTCATGCGCTGAAGGAAACACTACTGGCGAATGGGAATATGGATATTTGGAAAACTGCTGTTTTCTATCACCTAATTCATGCATCTGTGTTGTTGGTAATTACGTTCTCCTTAAAGAATTTCAATAAGCTTTCATGGTTTTGTTTTGTTGCTGGAATCGTTTTCTTTAGTGGAAGCCTTTATTTATTGTCTCTTTACCAGCTTTCATATCTTGGACCGATCACTCCTTTGGGCGGGGTATTATTGATTGGTGGGTGGCTTTCATTGTGGCGATCATAACTAATCAGGAGGAATCTCGGCTAAGAGTCATGACGCATTCGAGATGTTTGGTTTGAGGGAATAGATCAAAGGGCATAACTCTTTTAAGTTGGAATCCAGATTTAAGAAACAATTTTAGATCTCTCATTTGAGTTGATGGGTTGCAAGAAACATAGATGACCGTGTTTGGAGAAAATTCGAAAAGCTGATTTAGGAAATCTTCACTGCAGCCTTTTCTCGGCGGATCTATTACAACGGCTGTTTTGCTTCCGTTCACATCAACATTTGTGAATAATTTTTCTACTTTGCCTGCAAAAAATATTGTGTTTGAAATATTATTTATTTTGGCATTAAATTGGGCCCATTTGATTGAATGTACGGACACTTCGATCCCAATCACTTTTTCAAATGCGCTAGCTGCGGTTAATGAAAACAGGCCAGCTCCACAATATGCATCGATAAGATATTTTCGCTCAGATGATTCGGCTTCTGATCTAACGTATCGTGTAAAATCTTCTAGTATCGAAGCATTGTTTTGAAAGAAACTGCCTGCTGGGAAATGAAATTCTAAGGCTCCTACTTTCTCGATTGCGATCGATTCCGGTTTTGTGTGTATTTTCCCATTGGTGTCGACCCTGATAAGAAGAGTTGATCCTCTTTTGTATGAGTCTGCATTTTGAGTGACTTCTTTCCTGATGTTTTCGAGGTTGTTGTTAATTATTTGATGTGCAATGGGGCATTCATCGACGTCAATTAGTGACTTCCTACCTGTTTGTTGAAAACCGATTGGACCGACTTTCCCTTCTTTGGGTTTATTGAAGTGCGGTGTTAATTTTGTCCGGTAAGAATATTTATCAGGAGATGGAGTGACTTCGTCCACTTCAAATGTGATGTCAGCCATGTGTAACAGTAATTCTTCGACTTGCTTTTTTTTCCATCGTAATTGCTCTGAATAGTTAAGATGTTGATACTGGCATCCGCCACATTTTCCAAATAGGTTGCATTCAGGGGAAACTCTTTCAGGAGAGGGTGAAATTACTCTTAATAAATCAGCTTCACTGTAATTCTTTTGATTTCGGTAGATACGGGCAACTACCTTTTCTCCTGGAAGGCAGAAAGGGATTAAAATGACCCAGTTGTCATCCGTCCTTGCTACTCCTTGGCCCATATTTGTTAGGCTGAAAATTTCCACTTCTATTTCTTCATGATATTCAAATGGACCTGGCTTAAATCCGTCCTTATTCTTGGAGTTAATCTGGGTCATATGGGTTAATTGTTTTTAATGGAGTTGAGCCTAGATTGTGTAATACTTGTAGCTGATGTATTTCCCTAAATATTTCTATCTTTTAATGGCCATTTGCATGGTTATTTCTATTGGGATTGTAATATTCTTTGCGAAAAGACATCGCGACCCAAGGCTGAGACCAAGAAAAGGCGAAGTGTTATTGGTAGCAATTATTTTATTTATGGGGTCAGGTTTTTTTTCCCACTTTACTGCAGAATTATTAACTACAGACTTTGACGAAGAGAGGATTAAAAATAAAATGAAAGCGGCGCAGGCTCGTGGCTTGAGTGATCCTAGAGGGTCTGGGGTTAGAGCT
>JABSSR010000428.1 GCA_013213965.1 Verrucomicrobiales bacterium
TCCCAACCAGGAACATAAGGTGTTTCCATCCCAAACATTGATTTGGACTTAATGACTAAATCCTTGAGAAGTTTATTGAGTGCTGTTCCCATGTGAACGTCCCCATTTGCAAATGGAGGGCCATCATGGAGGATGTATTTTTCAGAATTATCTTTCTTGCGAGAAGTTTGAATTTTTTCATAAAGCCCAATCTGATCCCATTTATTTAGCCTTTGGGGCTCGCTTTCGACAAGGCCCGCGCGCATTGCAAAATCGGTTTTAGGAAGATTTAATGAATCTTTATAATTTGGTCCCGTGTCGGCCATAACGTATTAAAGAGCGCGGACATTAGCACTGCCAAATTTATGGGTCAATGAGTTCGAGGCTATTTCCCGTTGATAGAATGGGACTGAAGGCTTAAGTTTCATCACTTAATCAAATAATTAAGGCTAAAAGATGGATAAACTTACTAAGAGCATTTTGGGAATCACGGTAACGGTCACTGTGATTGGAGTAGTTTGTATAATGAGTTTAGTGATGAAACTTTCTGAGGAGCAGAATAAGACAGCGGACTTGATAGGACAAATAAATGAGCAAAACGCTGCTAGGCAGGATGACAGAGTGAGTGTAGTTGAGAAGCAGATGAATGATGCATTAGCGAAGCAGCAAACGGAAAATGACAAACGAATTGCTCAGCTTAGAGAAGAGATAAAGGCCACTTCAAATGCTGCGGCAAAGGACTTAGAGGCAGTAAAGGCAGAAAGGGCTCAATTATCAGAAACTATAGCGAAGTCGGTAAGGGAAAAAAAAGAAGCCGAAGAGTTGACCCCTCTACAGAAGAAGATACGAGAAGCGCCAGCAATAGCTAAAGTTAGTGATGTAAATGAAGGGCTTGGCTTTGTTGTAATTAATGCAGGCTCTTCTAGGGGGATTGAAGAAGGATCTCGTTTTCATATTAGACGTGACAAATTTATTGTAGCAGAAGTTGAGATTGATAAAGTTATAGATGCTGATAGTTCAATTGGGAATATTGATGCCAGCAAAAAGCCTCCAGGAATTAATATTCGAAAAGGAGATGAGATAATCGGTTACCCGATCTTCTAATAAAGTTTACTAATTAAGGTAAAGGTAATGTGTCAGTAATGGCTTCAAGCATCGAAGCGATGCTCTCTTTTGTTTCGTCACCCATGTTTGAAATTCGGAAAGTAGTACCTTTTATTTTTCCATAACCACCATTTATAATTAACGAATGCTTTTCTCTCATTGATGATATCCAAGACGGAACATCAATGTTTAGGTTGTTAGCGACACAAGTAAGTGATTTGGAACGGTAGCCTTTTGGTGCGAAATGTTGGAAATTATTTTCCTCCACCCAATCGTGAACCATTGAATTTAGCTGTATATGTCGAGTGTATCGTTCGGCTAACCCTTCATTGAATATCTTGTTCAACTGATGCTGGAGCCCGTATAGCAGTGAAATACATGGTGTGCTAGGGGTCATCATCTTTTCCCAATTTTTATGAAACTCGAGAAAGTCAAAATAGAAACCACGATTAGATGTACTCTTGGCGCGTTCAAGAGCTTTCTCTGAAACAGTAAACAGGGCAAGACCTGGAGGAAGAGCGAGTGCTTTCTGACTTCCCGTGAGAACGACATCGATACTGTTCTCAGTGGTGTTAATGGGTGTCGCTGAAAAAGATGATACGGTATCGACTGCTAGTAGGACGTCCGGATATTGAGAAACGACTTCAGCAATCTCATTCAATGGATTCATTACACCGGTTGAAGTTTCATTGTGTATTAAGGTGACTAGATCAAATTCACCTTCAGCGAGTTTTTCATTTAAACTGGAAGGACTGATTGGGGTTCCCCACTCAGCAGTGAGGGCTTCAGCGTCTATACCGCACCTTTCTGAAACATTTAGCCATTTGTCAGAGAAGGCGCCATTGCAGCAATTTAAAACTTTCTTTTGTGTTAAATTTTTGACAGCAGCCTCCATTATTCCCCATGCTGATGAAGTGCTAAGATAAACAGGCCCTTCTGTTCCGAATAGGGCTTGAAGCTTCGGATGAATGTCCTCGTAAAGTTCAACAAAATCATTCCCACGGTGACCAATCATGGGCGCACTCATAGCTTTGAAAGTGTCATCAGATACATTGATAGGACCTGGGTTATATAATCTTACTGACTTTTTAGACATGAGTTAATTTATATAGACTATTTGGCTGATAGATGTCGCTCATCTTTGTCTGCATGCAAGTATCTGTTCTGGTCAAATAGTGATCTTGTTTTGCCCTTTAGTTCTTTGTATTTTAAAAAACTTTAATGAGTTGTTTTTCACTATTCTCAAATGTGATAAAATTAGAAGAAATCACTATTTTAATTGTTTTCTCTTGTTTGTAATCGATTTGACTCTATAAATATTATAATTAATCATATTCATTAATATTAACCGCAATGAATATTTAAAATAATTCTCAAAAAAGATAACCAATATGGCTACTGAAGAAGCACCTGAGTTAATGACAGTTAAGGAAACGGCCGAGTACCTTAGAATTCCGCTACCTACAGTATACTATTTGGTGCAAAGGGGGCAATTACCAGCCATTCAGATCGGTGGCCGTTGGCGCATAAAGAGAAGTTTACTTGATACGGAGGTATTGAAAAAAGAAGAGGGCGGGCAACCAACCGTTTTGGTTGTTGATGATGATCCTGCACTTCAAACGCTATTTAAGCAATTTTTGAAGAAGGCAGGTTTCGGAAGAATCGTTGTTGGTACTGGGGCTGAAGCTATTTCATACGCCGAAAAACAGGAATTTGATTTGGTGTTTCTTGATCTCAAGTTACCCGATATTTCGGGTGATGAACTATATGTAAAATTAAAGACCATTCACCCTGAGTTACCTATAGTTATCATTACAGGTTATCCTGACAGTGAAATTCTCATTAAAATATTAGCCAGTGGCCCAGTAACGGTCATTAAAAAACCTCTAGAGTTTGAGCAATTGAATAGGACAGTCAAAATCCTTGGGCATAAGGGTGCTAGCCCTGAGGCGACAACTTAGTTTCAGTTAACATATTAGTGTTGTTAGCTGGCTAATTCATTTGAAATTTGCTGACTATGGTCATGCAAATTGTATCATTTTGAACGACTAAATAATTCTTTCCTGATGGAATCTACGCTCTGTCGACGCAAGCTACCTGGTTCTTTGAGAAACTAGGTTGGCGA
>JABSSR010000429.1 GCA_013213965.1 Verrucomicrobiales bacterium
CCAGATACGGAAAAAGGTAAGAATAATTTAAGTGGCGCGATTACTACATTGATGAGATTAAAGGGAGATGGAGTTGATCAGGAAATAGTGAGTCAATTATCCAATCTTTCTAATAATGAATCCAAGATTAGAGCGGGACTAATAGGGGTCATTACTGATCGAGGTTATACTGAGGGAGTGCCTGTATTAATGAAGCAGATCAATGACAAGAGTTCTAACGTTTCAAATGCTGCAATATATGCAGTCGGAGAACTTGATGATGGGAAAAGTCTTGTAGCTTTGCTTGGAGAGCTCGAAACGGCAACAGGGAAAAAAGCTGATGCTCTTGAAAGCTCCATAGTAAGAATTTCACTGAAGAATTCGGATTTAGAAAATCGGAACAAGGAGGTCCGTCGTGTCCTAATAGAAGAGGGTCCTGCCGAAGAGTATAGGCAAAGAATTTTAAGAATACTAGGCTATTTAGGAGGTAAGAGCGCATGGGATGATCTAAAACACATTTTAAAAAGTGATGATCAGAAAGCAAGAAAATCAGTCCTTCAAAGCTTGGGTTCGTGGCCTAATGGGGACCCTTTGGAGACACTATATAATTTAATTAAGAACGAAAAAGATAACATTATTCGGGCAATGGCTCTCAGAGCTTACACGCCATTACTCTCGGCACCTTCTTACGTTTCTGATGAGTTGAAAACAGAAAGTATCAAGGAGCTTTTTCAGATGAATTCTAGCAGCAATGATAAACGCAAATTGATTGGTGTCCTTGCATTGCTTGCGACTGAGGGGGCACAACAGTTTGCAACTTCTCTTGCTGATAAAGACGATAGGTTTTCTTCCTATGGGGATCTTGCATCTAAGCATATTTCAAAGAACCTAAGTAAGTTGTCTACTGTAAAAGAGGGTTCAACTGTCCTGGCTTCTAGTAAGGCGCTGGTATTTGGGGAAGGTGCATTTGAAGTTGATGCAACTGACGGGGCAGTTAAGGGTTGGAGTAATCCTCAGTATTACATAGTATGGCCGGTTAATTTTCCGGATTCTGGTTCTTATGACATCTTAGTTAATGCGGCGACTCCTTCCGGAGGAGGAGGAGAATTTGAGGTTGTCTTAGCTGGAGGAAGGGGAACTGCAAGAACTGCAAAGAATAATCAATATGCTGACATTTCAATAGGGGCTTTTGAAATTAAAGATCCGGGGACTTACAGAATAATAATTTCAGGAATCTCTATTGACCAGCAATTAGGCCAATTGATGCATCTTCGGTCAGTTACTTTAAAAAGTAAGTAAATATTAATTAGCGCTCCTGTTCCCAAGCTGTCACTTTGTTTTTTTCGAACTCAACGATTGCGGATGTGTATGGGATGTATCCGACACTAGTTGAATTATAGAATGGACCGCAATAATCATGAGGGTAGTAGTGGTAGTCACTATATATTATATTTTGATTCCATACTGGCATATGAGAGGAGTATCTCCATTTCTCAACACTTTTCCCGTTAATGTTACCTTCTTTGATCCCGTTCGGTTTTCCCCACGCTAGATAAACGGCATCCATCGGCATCCCTTTTAGAATTCTCCCCTTAGAAATGGCATTTTTATGGGTGCCTGTCAGAGTAGCAAACATTTTAGGGTTTTCATCAATTCTTGATTGAATTGTTGATGAACAATTGCAGAGCAATAAAGTTGATATAAAAATAAAGATAATTTTTAAATGCATAACTTTTATGTAAGTTCTGGAATAGACTAATTCTTAATATATTCAATAAAAATATTCTAACAATACGATATACAAGTGGAAGATAGTTTTGGACATCATATTTCTTATTTACGGATTTCAGTAACAGATCGTTGTAACGAGAGATGCGCATACTGTATGCCTAATGAGTTTCAGGAATGGTTGCCTAGAGATGGAATAATGACTTATGAAGAAATATTGCGAGTGGTTAGGATCGCTGCTGACTTGGGTGTAACTAAGATAAGAGTTACTGGAGGTGAGCCCCTGACAAGGAGGGACGTTATTCCATTTATTAAACGTTTAAGCAAAATAGAAGGGATCCAGGATCTGGGGATTTCTACTAACGGGACCTTATTATCAAACCGGCTAGAAGGGTATGATACTGCAGCCCAAGCCCTTTCGAAAGCTGGAGTAAGAACGATCAACGTTTCACTTGATACTCTTGATGAGAGTACCTACGTAGCGATCACGGGACGTCCATATTTAAATCGAGTCATTGAGGGAATTGATCATTCACTTGATGCTGGTTTTGAAAGAGTGAAGATTAATTCGGTTTTAATGAGGGGGCGGAGCGAAGATGAGATTCTGGAATTAGTAGACTTTTCTCATAAAAGAAATTTGCTTTTAAGGTTCATTGAAATGATGCCGGTCAGTAGTAATGATGTTCTTAAGGATTCAAATTTTCTTCCATGCGGTGAAGTTATAAAGTCTCTTTCTGATACTTTTGGTCGCCTTCAATCGAGGTCAGATTACAAAACAAATGGGCCAGCGTCTTATTATATGATTCCAGGAAGAGATCAATTAATTGGGTTCATTGGGGCCATGACTAATTTCCATTTTTGTGAGTCGTGTAATAAGCTTAGGTTGACTTGTGACGGCAAGTTAAGGCCTTGTCTGGGAAGTCATTTGGAGTTTGACTTATTGTCTGAGATTCGCTGTGGTGCTAGCGATGAAAGGATTGCTAATTTTATACGTGGAGTAGTTGCCAAAAAACCCAAAGAGCATGATTTTTTATCCAATTACCAACCGGGCCGTAAAATGATTGCGATTGGAGGTTAAATACATGAATGAATTATCTCACGTGAATAGAGAAGGTGAAGCTTCGATGGTGGATGTTACAGATAAACCTGTAGTTTCTCGTGTTGCAACTGCTAGTGGGTTCATTGAGATGCAGGCGGAAACGATTGATTTGGTAAATGAGAATAAAATTAAAAAAGGTGATGTATTAACCGTGGCAAAAATCGCTGGAATTTCCGCGGCTAAACAGACGTCGGCCTTGATACCGCTGTGTCACTCCTTGTCGTTATCTCATGTTTCAGTGGACTGCGTTCAGAAACAGAATGGAATTTTATTGAGCTCAACAGTCAAGACTGCCGGTAAGACAGGAGTTGAAATGGAGGCTTTGTGTGCTGTTAGTGTTGCGGCTCTGACTCTTTATGATATGTGCAAAGCAGTAGATAAAACGATGATCATAGGGGATATCGCGCTTGAATCCAAAAGAAAGGATTAATAAAAATGAATGTAGGGATCATTACAGTATCGGACCGCGCATCAGCCGGAGAATATGAGGATCATGGAGGGCCGGCGTTGCAGGCTGAGTCTGAAAAACGTGACTGGCATGTGCTTGCTGATGCAATCGTTCCTGATGATAAGGAGCGGATCAAGGAAGTGATCCTTTCATTTGAGGCTCAGGGTTGTAATTTAATACTGACGACTGGAGGGACAGGAATCACAGAGCGTGATGTGACGCCTGAGGCTCTCAGAGAGGTCATGAGAGTTGAAATTGATGGCTTTGGTGAATTAATGCGGATGCGTAGCGTTGACATAACTCCGAATGCAATTCTTTCACGAGGCTTGGCTGCGGTTGTTGGAAATTCTCTTGTAATCACCCTACCAGGTAAGCCCCAGGGTGCTGTAGAATGTCTGGAATTTGTTGAAGGAGCAATTGCTCATACAGTTAAATTATGTGCAGGCGAACCAACTTCTTGCTGAATCAAGCGTTAGAAGGAATGTAATTAGTGTTGATTTTTGACCGTAAAGGATTTCTTAGCGATTCTGGAAATAAGAACGGTTACGCTGACAGTGGCGATTAAGCCGATCCCAAGGTACACCCAATCTATTGGTGATCTTTTTGCTGTAAGTATGGTCTTTCCTAAGGACCCGATGTAAGTATATAAAACAGTACCAGGTATCATTCCTGCCCAAGATGAAATTATATATGTGTGTAGGCGGATCTTGGTCAAACCGAGGGCATAATTTAGTAGGAAAAATGGAATAATTGGGCTGAGCCTTGCCAAAAATATAATTTTCCACCCTTCTCTTGTAATGGCCATGTCCATTGCGGAAAATTTGTGGCTTTTGTTAAGTTTCCTTTCGATGAATCCCCTTGCTAGATAGCGTGAGATAAGAAAAGCTGCCGCCGCTCCTAATGTTGACCCGACCGAAACAAGAATTAGGCCTTTCCAGAATCCGAAAACTGCACCAGCTCCAACAGTTAGAGGTGAGCCAGGGATAAGTAGGATGCAGGCGAGAATATAAACTAATACGAACAAGGACATTCCTATGATGCCAAGTGATTCAATCCATTGAATTAGTTTGGGTATGGTTTGAATGAGATCAAATTGGACTTGGCAAAGAATGATGCCAATTACTATCAAGCATCCCCAGAACCACTTCTCTTTGAGTGGATTCATTGTTTTAAGGGGTAGGGGTCTTAATTTTTTCAGCTGGACGGATAATATAATAAAATCCGACACCAGCGAGGAGGCATCCCCCTGCCAAGAATCCCATTGAACGTATTGCTAGACTTCCCCAACTTTCTTGATATGAAATAAGGATAGACGCTAATAAAATTGCAATTCCGTTGAGAATTTTGACAACAAAGTTGAATGCTCCCCAATAAATACCAACGAGGCTTTCTCCACCTTTTTCTTTAGCGCAGTCGACGACACCTTCAGCTTCGACGCCTAGCAGTACAGCGATCATAGGCCCACCTAACCCAAAGACCACAGAAGCGGTCATTAGAGGGTTGATAATTAAACTTTTGCCTAGCAATCCACAGCAAGCATAAACAATAGAGAGAGCGATGGAAGCGTATAGCATGCTTCGCAGCCAGCCGAACCGCTGTTGAATCTTTGGAACTAAGAGAAAAAATATGACTGCCATTCCTAATAAGGGGCCTAATAGCTGAGCCACATCTCTCACAGAACCACCAAGTAGTTCGGTTGCGATGAATGGAGCAGCGGTGGTCATCACAGTGAAAGACATTTGTGATCCTCCGAAAAGAGCAATGAGAGCTAAGAATCGCCTATGTCTTAATGCTTGAGCAATTCCTGACCAAAGTGAAGATGGTTCAGTCTGGATTTCAGTTGGTTTATTTTTTTTGATTATTCTATTAGTTTTCTTTGGGCTAGCAAAGAACGGAAGAACCATCAAAAAAACTGATATACCACCGAAACTTAATGCAGCCATTGAGTAACCAAACTTTTCAATCAGTGCACCACTTACCACGAAACCAATTCCCGATGCGAGAACGATTCCGAGTCCCAGTAAGTTGGAAAGTTTTGCCCGTACTTTCATGTTACCTTCTGCGTAATCATCAATGAGGCTCCAGTATGGGATGGCGTAGAAAGTGTATCCGATAAAGAAAATCAGTAGTCCTATTGTTAGGAGGGCCCAGGCAAATGGTTTTGAATGGCTGTGATTTGCTAGGAACGTTAAGGCTAGGCCGATCGGAGCCAAGGAAAAGGAGATCCATAATAGAGTTCTTCTTTGAAATCCTTTTCGGACCCAGGAATCAGTCAATTTGCCGGCGACAGGATCGGTGACCCCGTCAAATACCCGAAAAGAGAAGAATACTATTCCTATAGTAATGGCCGGGAAGAGTTTTGTTCCAGAGCTTTCCAGATCTCCATACTTAAGAATCCATTGATAAAGGAACCGTGAGAGACTCATGATCCCTATCTGGCCGCAGAGAAACAGGAAGTATCTTGTAATAGACATGACTAATGTTGATGTGCCAACTGAGGTGCTTATGAGCTTCTTATGGATTAGGGTTCAGTAATAGCAAAAAAAGAAACTATTCTCGAAGTTCATTGATAGGAGCTCGCGTTGAGTTAGAGTTTTGCGATGCTCTACAAAGCTTTATTGATTTTATCTGTTTGGTTTGTAAATTTATTAGCAGTTTATTCAAAGCCTCCTCTGATGACTCCTAAGGATGTGCCGGTTTTAGGGGAATTGGATTCTTACCTGATGGAGGAGTTGCTGCGTTCACCTGATCTGGGTAATGAGGCAGGTATTAAGGATATTTATACTAGGGAAAGTTTTAAGAAATTAATTCTCAAACATGATTTACAGCTGTTTGGGGGGCCGATGTTGGGCAACCTTACCGATAATGGAGGTTCGGTATGGATTCGAACCGCGGCACCTGCAGAAGTTCGTTTGATCATTGATAGCAAGGTCAATGGAACTGCAAAGACTTCATCTGAAAACGATTTTGCGGCAACAATTAAATTCAAACATTTAAATCCGGATTCTGAATACAAATATAATGTAGAGATAGATGGGGCCTCAGTTTATAAAAAAAATAAAATGCCTAGTTTCAGAACTTATCCTGCGAAAGGTGAGGGCGGTAAGTTTGAAGTTTGTTTCGGAGGCGGTGCCCGTTATAACCATCCAAAGGAGCATATATGGAAAACTATTGCAGATCGATCTCCAGCTGCTTTCCTTTGGTTAGGTGATAATATTTACATTGATGATCCTAAGAGCAGAACCAGGCAAAGAGTTTATTATTATCGTCGTCAATTAAGGCCCGAATTTAAGTGGATGGTGTCTCGTTGTGCTCAGTATTCGATTTGGGATGACCATGATTTCGGAGCTAATGATGTTTCTGGGGGCACTGATATAAATGTTCCTCAATGGAAGATTCCTGTTTGGAATGTTTTTAAGGAAAATTGGGTCAATCCAGGATATGGTGGTGGTGTTAAAAACCCGGGTTGTTGGTATTCGTTCAGTATAGGAGATGTTGACTTTTTGATGACGGACGGTCGTTATTACAGGGACTTTAAAAAGGATAAAACAATGTTAGGTGCAGTGCAGAAAAACTGGCTATTGAATTCACTTAAAGCTTCCAAGGCCACTTTCAAGGTCATTGCTTCAGGAACTTTGTGGACAGAGCATGCGGACAAGGGCGGAGCCGATTCTTGGTGGGGAGTTAGAGAGGAGAGAGAAGAAATCCTTTCAGTTATTGATCAGGAAAAAATAGGCGGTGTCATTCTTATTTCTGCCGATAGGCATCGCACAGATGTATATAAAATTCACAGACCGAAAGGTTACACAATTTATGAGTTTGAGACTTCTAAGCTTACCAATGATCACACTCACAATACAAAAAAAGAGGCTCTATTTTCCTATAACAAAGGTAACTTTTTTGGATCGTTAAGTTTTAATCTGAACCTTGAGGATCCTCAGGTAACTTTTCGTTGTATTACTATTAATGGAAAAGAAGTTTATGCATTGCCTTTAAAGAGGAGTGCCCTAGAAAGATGATTTTACATTTGTGTGCAATGCCTTTGCTACCCTTAGTCCGTCCACTGCTGCGGAAAGAATTCCACCTGCGTATCCGGCTCCCTCGCCCGCCGGATAAAGACCTTTTGCTGAGGGACTCTGCATTAAAGAATCTCGTGTAATCCTTAGCGGAGAGGATGATCTGGTCTCTGCCGCAGTCAGAACCGCGTCCTTTCGGTTAAATCCATCGATCTGTTTACTGATACTGTGGACAGATTGTTGCATCACTTTTACAATGTACTCAGGTAAGCATTCTCTTATGTCTGTCATTATGACACCTGGTCGATATGAGGGAATAACATTTCCAATCTCGGATGATTGAACGTTTTGCATGAAATCGCCGAGTAATTGGGCGGGAGCACGTCCATCAGAGTCTCCGGTTTGAAATGCTTTTTGTTCCCATTCGCGTTGGAATTGGATCCCTGACAATGGGTTTTCTGAATTTTGAAAGTCTTTTGGAAAGACTTCGACCATGAATCCAGAATTTGCGTTAGCATCGGCACGGGCATAACTGCTCATTCCGTTAGTCACCGTAAGTCCGGGTTCAGAACTTGATGCAACGACCAACCCTCCCGGGCACATGCAGAAAGAATAACAGGTTCTGCCTTTTCTCTTATTATGATGATGAACAAATTTATAGGGGGCTGCTCCTAGTTTTTCGTGACCAGCAGCTGATCCGTACAAGGATCTATCTATCATTTTCTGAGGATGCTCTATCCTTGCTCCTATAGAGAATGGCTTGCTTTGCATTTGAATTCCATACCCATGTAGCATCACAAAAGTGTCTCTAGCGCTATGACCAACAGCGAGAATTACATTTTGAGAATTAAGTTCTTCACCAGTTGAAGTCCTTACGCCAACAATTGAACCTGAATCTATGATAATATCATCGACGCGCGATTGGAATTTTATCTGACCGCCAAGATCAAGAATTTCCTTTCTTATGGATCTGAGAACCTTGATGAGTCGATCTGTACCAATGTGAGGTTTTCCTTTAAATAAAATATCATTAGGTGCTCCGTGAGATACCAGTTCTTCAAGAACTAGACGCACTGCGCCGTCGCGATCTTTTATTCCAGTATACAGCTTACCATCAGAAAAAGTTCCGGCTCCTCCTTCTCCAAATTGGACGTTGGATTCTGGGTTCACTGTGCCTCCCTCACGCCAGAAACGTGTAACGTCTTGAGCTCTGGGGCCGGCTTCTTTGCCCCTTTCAAGAATAATGGGACATGCTCCTGACCGGGCTAAGTAAAGTGCGGCGAAGTATCCACAAGGACCTGCTCCAATGATTAGTGGTTTTTGAGAGTAGGATTCTCCTTGAGTCTTTCCTATATTAAAGACTGTACTTTCAGTGATCCTTATGTCTGAATTTTTCGCCTTTGAGATGAGGTCCTGTTCTGAGGATCCGGCCTCAATATGGATCGTGTAAACGAGTCTTATATCATCAGTTCCTTTCTTCCTTGCATCGATTGACCATCGATGAACTTTCCAAGTAAAGCTATGATCCTTTGAGATCCGAAGCTTTCTGAGTAGGGCTTTCTCTAATTCAGAATCTTGGTGGTTCAGCGGTAAACGGATCTGTGAGACTTCAATCAATTCATTCTATTATCGGATAATTAAGGGCACTTGTCATTTATGTATTATTATTAGAAATTTTGTGTAATGAAGTTGATAATGGGATGATGAATAATGTCATTAGATTAGAACCGCTTTATAAGAAGCGAGTCTGGGGAGGGAGAAAATTACAAACCCTTTTTAATCGTCAGTTACCTAATGACGTTGATCTAATTGGTGAATCCTGGGACATCGTGGACAGGGAAGAAGCTCAGAGCCTTGTGATTGATGGAGAAATGGAAGACAAGAGTTTGAATGAATTATGGACTAATCATAAGGAATCGGTTTTGGAACTAATCTTCCACAGACTGACAGGTTCCCTTTGCTAATGAAGATTTTAGATGCGCGTGAGAAACTATCCTTACAGGTACATCCTCCAGAAAATATTGCTTCTGAACTTGGAGGCGAACCAAAAACTGAAATGTGGTATATTGCTGAGGCGGACCCAGGTGCTGAAATTTATTGTGGTCTTAGTGAAGGCTCCAATCCTGACAGGTTCACGGAATCTGTTAATCTGGGTCAGACTCATAGATTGTTACATAAAATTAAAGTTTCCAAAGGGGACTTTATTTTTATTCCGAGCGGTAAGTTACATGCAATTGGCGCAGGAATCGTAATATTTGAAA
>JABSSR010000043.1:0-4436 GCA_013213965.1 Verrucomicrobiales bacterium
ACCCTGCAATGTTTGAGACCATTTCAAATTTTGATAATGGGGATGGAACAGCAGAAGTGACTGTTCGTTATTTAACACCCGTCGATGATGATTCAAAGAAAGTGTTCCTTAGGCTCTTCGTTAACTAATTATTATATAAGAAGACATGAGTGGCTATCGATTAGTTTCCTGCTGTTATTAGTTTGTATCCAAATTCTTCTTTGATGTCATGCCCGTGCACTTGGAGCATCCTTTTACTCTCGATTAGATCATTGGCTTTGTCTTAGTCATTCGTCGGGGTTCATGCATTTTATTTAGTAAAGAAGGAGGCTGCAGTTGCTACAAATATTTGAAAGATGAGTTTCTTCATCTGGTTTTCTTTTTTTAAATAAGGAGTTACTTCAACTCGAATCTAATTAATGAATCCTGAAAACTAAATCATAAGAACAATAATAACTGGGCTTGTGTAATGGATTAATAAGGAGCAATATTAGACACAAACATTCCCAATGCCTAAAGGGTAAATTCGGATTCCAATCTTATGAAGTCGCTCTCCACCATAGCAATCCTTGTCCAAGTCCTCGCAGCAATTTTTCTGCCATGTTCATTATTGAGCGCGGAGTTGCACATCACTGAATTTATGGCTGATAATAAAGAGTCCGTTGAGGATGTAGATGGTGACGCGTCTGACTGGATTGAAATATCAAATGTTAATAGGGAAAATGGAAGCCTTGAAGGCTATTATCTCACCGATGATCCACTCAATTTAACTAAGTGGACATTTCCAAAAAAAAGCTTCAATGATGAGGGTTTCATTTTGGTATTTGCTTCGGGCAAGGATCTGACAGATCCAAATAATGACTTACATACTAACTTTAAACTAAGCTCATCAGAAAACGGTTACCTGGCACTCATTAAACCTGACGGAGTTACTATAGCAAGCGAGTTTAAAAACTATCCTCGTCAATACGAAGATATTTCTTATGGGAGTGGGTATGGCGAACCGAAAGATGTGAAATTTATTGAAGAAGGAGATGATGCAAAGTGGATTGTTCCATCTGCTTTTATCGATGGGTGGCAAGAAACTTTATTCGACGATTCAGACTGGTCCGAAGCAAATACCGGAATTGGGTATGATAACTCAACGAAATATATTCCACACCTTGGTGAAGGCGGTGACGTTAAGGCTGCTATGCGGGGTGTGAACGCTTCTATTTATATTAGAGTGCCCTTCATTCTGAATGATGCTAGCGGAGTGAGTGATCTTATCCTCCGAATGAAATGGGAAGACGGATTCATTGCCTATCTGAACGGAACAAAAATAGAATCGCTCAGTGCCCCAGAAAATCCTGTATGGAATTCTACCTCTTCTTCCAATCGGTCCAACGAGAATGACGTAATTACATTTTTTGACTATCCTGTGACAGGACCATTGCAAAAGGGTCAAAATATACTGGCAATACAAGGATTGAATGGCTCTCAAAACAGTTCTGACTTTCTTGTATCTCCGGAACTAACAGCAAAAAAAACAGATCTTAACTCTCCTAAGAATGGTTATTTCCTGAATCCGACTCCAGGAACCCTTAATGGCGAACGAATAGATGGACTTGTTAGTGATACGAAATTTAATGTGAACAGGGGTTTTTATGAAGAAGCTTTTGAACTTGAAATAAGCACGAAAACCGAAGGCGCTGAAATAAGATATACTCTGGATGGGACAGTTCCCAGTGAGAAGCGAGGTGAAGTGTATAAGGCTCCAATTACTATTAACAAAACGACAGTCATACGGGCCATGGCTCATAGGTCAGGATATTCAACAACCAACATTGATACACAGACCTATCTTTTTCCAGAGGACGTGGTGAATCAACCCCGGATGCGTGCATCGGTCACACAGTCACGAACGTTTGGGCCGCAGATGATTGATTCCCTCAAGTCGGTTCCTACCGTTTCTATAGTAACCGACAATCCAAGTCCTTTCATGAATGAAGGGTCCGGTAACATGCGGAGAGAGTCTCCAGCCTCAGTGGAGATGATTTTCCCCGATGGCACACCTGGCTTTCAGGAGAATGGTGGATTGAAGCACTTTGGTGGTTACTATACGAACTTTCCCAAGAAGAGTTTTCGGATTGGTTTTCGCTCCCAGTACGGTGATACCAAATTGAATTATCCAATGTTTGATGGTTTTGACTACAAACATTATCCACCTACAGATCGTTTTGATGTCATGGATTTACGAAGTGGTTCTCACGACATGCAGAACCGAGGAGGTTATATGTCAAACCGATTCACTGATGATTCTATGCTTGAAATGGGTAACCTTGCTCCGCACGGCAGATTTGTTCATGTCTATCTTAATGGCATTTACTGGGGTCAGTATCATTTGCGTGAGCGCTGGAATGCGGACATGGCTTCGAGTTATTTTGGCGGGCCCAAGGCAGACTATGATGCGGTTAATCTAAATGACGGGTTCCGTAATGATGAAAAGGTTTACGACGGTACTGGGGTGCTTTGGAATGAAACTAAGCAAGTGGCTCGGAGTTCAAATGCATGGGAACTTAACGAAAATCATATTGATTTTGCGAATTTGATTGATTTCATGCTGCTATGGGTCAGCGGGGATTCAGAGAGCGAAGTTAGATTATTAGGTTCAAAGGCTCAAGGCCAGCCCTTTCGATTTCAGATGAAAGACGCGGACGGATTTCTTCGAAATCCAGGAAAGGCAGTGAACCACGCGGGTCCTTTCAACCTGACGAGCTCGAGCCTTATTAGAAAGAATCCCGACTACGCAATGTTGGTTGCAGATAGGATTCACATGCATTTTTTCAATGACGGAGCACTGACACCGGAACGTAACATTGCGCGTTTGCAGAAGCGGGTAGATGAGGCTCGCCTTGGATTTATTTCTGAGTCTGCGCGTTGGGGTAACCGGTTCCGTGAATATCAGAACTGGCTCGATTATCAGAAGAATCTGACTAACAACCACTTTCCTAGGCTCACAGAAAATATGATTAAAAAGTTCAGGGCAGCTGGCATGTATCCAAGCCTAATTTCTCCAGTATTCAATCAACATGGGGGTTCAATTCCAGTAGGTTCCGGCATTACAATGAGCACTAACACTTTGGCAATTTACTATACAACGGACGGCTCTGACCCAAGACTTTCAGGGGGAGCAATTAATCCTCAGGCAATTACCGCAACATTTGATGACGAACTTCCTATTCCAAAAGATTATGTTAAGACTGGACAGGTATGGAAGTATTTGGCTGACGGGTCCGATCAAGGCAAATTATGGATTGCTCCAGATTTTGATGATTCTGACTGGTCCTCTGGCCCTTCAGAACTTGGATACAGGGAAGGTGATGAAGCGACGCTAATTAGTTATGTCGATTCTGATGACCGTTCTGGCATGCAGCGCAATGCCACTACTTATTTTCGTACGAACGTTGAATTATCAAATCCATCAGCCTATTCATTTTTCATAATCAAACTGAAATATGATGACGGTGCTGCAGTTTACGCTAACGGATCAGAACTCATCCGCACAAATAATCTGCCATCAGATGCCGGTCATGATACTTATGCCACTTCTGGCACTCCCAATGAACGTATTTATCACGAGTATCAAGTCCCGAGCTCTAGCTTTGTTGATGGTGCCAATCATCTTGCCGTAGAAATTCACAACTCTTCTCCTAACAGTTCGGATATCAGTTTTGATCTAATTCTTCGCGGAGAAGTTGACATGAGCAAAGGCAATAGAGTTACTGTACCTATAATCCTCAGCGATCCTTCAATGATACGGGCCCGTGCTTATGATTCAATTAAGGAAGAATGGAGTGCGCTTAATGAGGCCTTCTTCTCAATAGGATCGGTTCCAGCTAATGCTTCTAATTTCATAATAACGGAATTTCATTATCACCCTGAGGACCCTTCCTCTGAAAATGAGCTGGCAGTCTCTGCTGACCGAGACGATTACGAATTCATTGAATTCTTGAACACGGATTCTTCTTCCATTGACCTATCTAATGTTCATTTCAAAAAAGGAATCAATTTCACTTTTCCTGAAAACACGATCCTTGCTGCAGGGGAATATCTGCTCCTCGTTCGTGACCGAAAGGCTTTCGAGACAAGGTATGGAGTCAGTGCGGTGCGGATCTATGAGTATAAGGGGCGACTCAGCAATGATGGTGAACAATTGCATGTCATTAATAATGAGTCAGAGGATATACTTAATTTTACCTATAATGATCAAATTCCATGGCCCAAAGAAGCTGATGGTGGAGGGCCAACCCTTGTATTAGTTGGTCAGGTGCTTACCGATCCTTCGAGTTGGGTTGAGAGTCGTAATAATGGAGGATCACCCGGTGAGGCTGAAGTGGAAACGATTCCTTATGCTGAATGGGCTTTGCAGAATGCAGTTCAAGGTGGGCCTGAAGAAGATGATGATGGTGATGCGG
>JABSSR010000043.1:4536-6908 GCA_013213965.1 Verrucomicrobiales bacterium
TGATTGGTTTGCGGTCTTAAAGAGAAATATCGATAATAAGGCGCATCGTATTGATGTGACCTATGATGAAACTTTTGGTTATCCCAAAACTGCCTTCATAGATGTTGACTTAAGGATGGCCGATGAGGAGCAGGGTTGGTCCATTCTGAAATTTCTTCCAATGAGATAAGTTAATGTGTTTCGGATTGAAATTGTATATTTTAATTTAATTGACTCTAGGTATGAAAGCTTCTGCTATTATAAAAGGTTCGATCTTTTTGATCGGACTTGCATTGGTTGTTGGATATTATTTGTTTAACCTTTCTCTAAGGAACGAAATACAATTGGAGAATTCAGGTTCGGTTTCTTGGAATAATATAGAACTTAAGGCTGGCGGGCGTTATTTTAAAGTTCACAATTTAGATTCAGGTGACACCAAGCGATTTCTTTTTCATAGCCAATTAGAAGATGGAGGTATTATTACCGGTTATATTGGACAGAATATTTACAAGAGTGAATTAGGTTACTTTACACCAAACCTCTCAGTGGATATGACCATTATTCTTAATGATGATGGAGATATAATTATAAAGTAAAACTTTTAAGGCGCTTCTTGATGGAGGAGTTTCACTAGATAGTAAGCGCTAAAACGAGGTATGCCCTTGATCAATTACAAGGCCTTAAATGAATAGAGTTTGGTGTTCTGAAGAGTGAATCGAATGCGGATTACTTTACCTTTCAAGGAGCTTAAATCTGATTGGCCACTCCATGCTGGTTTTAATCTTAGGCTGTTATGTCCACGATAAGTCTTCGCTGAATTTCCTGAAAATTGTGGAATGTCATTTCTTTTTTCATCGAGTATTTCGACTTTAAGGAAACCGTTCAGAGCATTGACATTAATTTCAAGATTGTCACCTTCAAGAATGAAGGGTCGCGTAATAACTTTTCCTTCATTGGATTTTGAATGTAGATAAAAGAATCCGTCTAGCCGGACCTTAGCCAGTGCCAATCGTGCGTCCCACTTGCGGGCGCCCCATCGTTCATTAGTGGCGAGATAGTAAACCCAATGTTCATCATTATGAGTAATGATGTTAGATGGAGGGCGAGCGCAGTCCTTATCAAAGCTTCCGTCCTTTCCTCGCGGGATTAATGGTTTCCTTGGATAAGTAGCCAAAGAAAAATCATAGTTAACCGCGTCTCTTGATGGTGACATATAAAATTCCCAAACTCCTTGTTCGTGACGAGTGAAGAAATCCTGTTTCCCTTCAGGAACGGGACGGTTCGTTGCTGCTAATACGTCAGTAAGAGCAAACCAGATTCCCTCGTAATACCACATTGGAAAAGTGTGGATCTGATAGACGGGGATATTAGTTCCTGCAATTGTGCTCTTATTCGGATCTTCAAGGGTAAATGTCCGTAAGGTTTTCCAGGCAGTAGGATGATTTATAAGGTCATTTTCTTTTGCATGTTCCATGATGCGGACTCCACGTAATTCTCCGACACCGCCTCCAGCTGCAAAATCTTGCCTGCAATGCAGGAGGTATTTTTTTGTCTTTGGGCTCCAGTGTATTTGGTTGTTTGTGTCTGCAGCGCGACCAGTGACGGGATATCCATCATTGTAAAATTCCCAGTTAATCCCATCCTTGGAATATCCGAGACGAGTCGCTGCGTCTTTCCCTCCCATGTTTGGGTAAAATGCGATTTTATATTTTTCTTTATGCCCAAAAGGTAAGCTCGGATCAATGGTCACAGTGCTTCCATCCAACCCAAGTTCCATTAAGTCTCTTTTTTTGTTTTGCCTGAGTATAGGTAAGGGTTTGGCCCAGTTGATAAGATTGCTTTTCCCATCTTTTGCAATGAGTGGCTTTTCCCAATGAATCCCATCCTTTGATTCTGCATAAGCAACGCCGCTCCCCGGCCTCTTACTGGACATGTACCAGAGGCGAAACTTCTTTTTACTTTCATCCCAGTGTGGTGAAAAGAACCAACAGAAACAGGATTCTCCGAACTCATAACCGGCGCCACCGTCCGGACCGTCATGTACTTGGCCGGTTTGAAAATCAGTTGGCAAGGTAGGTTCCATCACGACTCCGTATTTTTTTGCTTGCCCAACCTCGAGACTAACGTTTTCCAGATTTTCGATGATGAAATGGTCGACAAAGAGTTGTTTTTCCTGGCCGATTTTAATTGGTTGTTTATTCTCGAGTGCGGTTGCTGCCGAAATGAAGATCAAGGCCAGTAAAATGAATGTTGGTTTGATGTGTGTGGGCATTAGGTAATTATTTATTTCCTTGCTATTGCAATTATCACGAGAATGGAACTAAAAAAGGCACTGAGTTCTCAGTGCCTTTTTAAAAGTATATAATTCAGTTAACTTTATTGTTTTCTGCCTC
>JABSSR010000430.1 GCA_013213965.1 Verrucomicrobiales bacterium
CTCTTTGAAAAAATCAGAATTTGGAGAGTCATCATTCCTTGCCATAGACTTGAGTTCATCCAGTCTGATAGTAGCACTTTCAAGATTAGGGTTCAGTTCACCTCTTATAAATCCATTAGCAAGCTTCTTAAGTTCAGCAACAGCCGTGAAATGGTCTCTCCGATCTCCGCTCACATATACAGGTTTCACCGCTCCCAGGTTACGAAGAAAACGGAGTCCCTGGCTCACGGATCCCTTGGAAATTTCTAACCTGCTCACAATAACATCTAGGGCAAGGGGTTCAGGAGAAATGAATAAAAGCCCGTAAATTTCCCCAACCGATTTAGGCAGTCCCAAAACTCGTACCCCATTGACAAAAAGGGCTATCACTTCTCTTTGAATTGGTTCAAGTTTATCTGACTTCGAATCCATTGATTCCTGAGACAATCGCTCAGGATCATGAATCGAAGCTTGTGGACTTGAGCTCATAAAGAAAGGATCCGCAATATAGGCCCTTAATCATTTTGTTCAATTTTTTTTGAACAAAACTCTAATCCCTAATCCAATTACCTAATTTTTCACGCAATTCGAGGCTGTTTAGTACTGAAAACTGTGATCCCATATCCATTTTGACCTCATTTCCATCATCCATCTCAATATGGAGTTGAACTGACACCTCACCGGGATGTTGGCACAAAATGGACCGGATCTTCTGTAAATCTTCTGAGCCATGCTGCCCGCTTTGAAGATATAAAGTTAATGTCCCGTTAGAAAACTCACCATTTTTTGAGTTGGCAGAACTGACACTATAAGCATCCGGCCCATTCCCATTCTGATTTATTATCGATGCTTCATCAGGCCTGTCCAAAGGACGGACTCTCTCCGCAGTTAATCTCTTCGCTTCGGACCTTGAATCAATTTCCACTTTGGCCTGCAGTTCAATAACGGCACCGACTTGAAGTAATTCATTCGATCTTTCGAAAACTTCGGGCCAAACCATAACCTCAGACTGTCCTGTAAGGTCTTCAAATGTCAGGATGGCAAATGGCTTACCTGCTTTTTTCGTATATCTTTTATCAACGCCAGCAATGCGTCCCATGAATTCATACTTACGTTGCTCTTTGAGATCCTGCAATTCTGACAGCCTCTTATATTTCTCCTTATTAAAAAGCGATCTATAAGAATTGAGAGGATGTCCCGTAACATAAAATCCAAGTAATTCACGCTCTGCTGACAAAATTTCATCTTCGGTCCAAGGCTCATATTCAATTTGATTATTGGAAGATAAATTAACAGGGCCAGAACCAAAATCCATGTCCTCAGAAAAAAGTGAAGTTTGACCAGCAACGCGATCCTTCTGGGCAGTTGCGGCCGCAGATATAATTAAATCAATTCTGGCAAATAAATGGGCACGTTCTTCTCCAGAAAAATCAAATGCTCCGGCCCTTGTAAGTGCTTCCATTATCTTCTTATTTATTGTTCTTGATTCTAGCCGTTTAGCAAAATCATCAGGGGAAACGTATTCCCCGTTCTCTTTTCTCTCTTCAATCCCAAGAGCCATAGCTGCACTACCAACATTCTTAATAGCTGCCAACCCATACCTAATAGAACAGTCCTTACCATCCTCAGCATGACCAGGAGCAAATTTAAGTTCACTCTTATTGATATCAGGCGGTAGAACTTTTATTCCCATTGCTTTGCATTCCTCAACAAATACAGCGATCTTTTCAGTATTATTAATTTCATTTGAGAGAAGGGCCGCCATAAACTCATTTGGATAATTCGCCTTTAAGTATGCAGTCTGATAACTAATCAACCCATAGGCTGCGGAGTGAGACTTATTGAATCCATATCCAGCAAACTTCTCAAGCAGATCAAATATGCCATTGGCCTGTCCTTCGGGTATCTCATTTACCCTCTCACAACCCTCAACGAATACATGGCGCTGCTTAGCCATTTCTTCAGGGTCCTTTTTACCCATAGCTTCACGCAAGAGGTCAGCGTCTCCAAGACTATAACCGGCTAGAAGATTGGCAGCCTTCTGTACCTGTTCCTGGTAAATCAAGATACCATGAGTTTCCTTCGACACCTCTTCGAGGAGAGGGTGTAAATATTGGACCTTCTTTTTACCTCTCTTACGATCAATGAAGTCCGGAATAAGTTCCATGGGGCCTGGGCGGTAAAGTGCAATGAGAGCAATAATGTCCTCAATCAGGTTAACTCCAAACTGCTTGCACAAAGCCACCATTCCTCCGGATTCTAATTGAAAAACTCCACAAGTATCACCAGCATTAAGAAGATCAAAGGTCGGTTCATCGTCTAAAGAAATGCTAGATATATCAAAATCTGAAACCTTGTTCCGTATTAATTCGACAGCATCCTGTATCACGGTGAGCGTCTTCAAGCCTAGAAAATCCATCTTGAGCATGCCAAGATCAGTAAGTGGCTTCATGGCATACTGAGTCACCACTTCACCTTCATTTCCTCGGGTCAGGGGAACATGAATATCCAATTCACAATCGCCAATGACTATTCCTGCCGCATGAATACCAACGCCTCGAGTAAGACCCTCAAGAAAGGTAGCATACTCCCATAACTGTTCAGTTCGAGGTTCATTGATAACAGCTTCCTTAAGTTCAGGGTTTTTTTTGCGAGCTCCAGCAAGTGTAATACCCAGTTCAGTTGGAATCATCTTAGCGACCCTATCAGCATCACCATAACTCCAACCCAATACACGACCCACATCACGGACCACACTCTTTGCCCCAAGGGTACCAAAAGTTATAATATGAGAAACGCACTTTTCTCCATATTTCTGCCTAACATATTCAATTACTTCAGGCCTCCTCGTTTGACAAAAATCAACGTCCACGTCAGGAGGGCTGACACGTTCTGGGTTCAGAAACCGCTCAAAAATTAAGCCAAAACGGATCGGATCCAGATCAGTGATTCCGAGCACGTAAGCGACTAAGGATCCAGCCGCTGAGCCCCTACCCGGGCCGACCGGAATGCCATTATCTTTTGCCCACTTGATAAAGTCCCAAGTAATTAAGAAATAGGAAATGAAACCCATCCTTTCCATGATTCCAATCTCATAATTCAAGCGCTGCTTAAGTTCTCCATCCGTTTCAGCTCTCTCTTTCCCGTATCTATCGGCGAGACCCTCTTCACACAAATCACGCAAATAGCTTTCTCGTGAAACTTCTGTTTTAATCTCATATTCTGGATATCTCTTTGAACTAGTTGAATCAAGTTCCATTCTAAAATCAACCTTGTCAGCAATCTCTAGCGTATTGTCACAAGCAACTGGAATCTCTTTAAATAGCTGACGCATTTCTCTCGCCGTCTTAAAATAGACTTCGGGAGAATATTTCATTCGATTCTCATCAAGCACCATTTTTCCAGTCCCAATGCAAATCAAAACATCATGTGCCTCATGATCCTTGCGTTGCAGAAAATGAACATCGTTCGCAGCTACCGGTTTCAGTCCAAATTCATCACAAAAAGATAAGAGCTGCCGATTACAAAGATGCTGCTGATCCATTCCATGATCATGCATCTCAAGGTAAAAATCATCCTTTCCAAAAATATCCACGAACTCACCAAGTTTCTCTTTGGCAATGTCCAGTTGTTCTTGTTGGATCCAGTAGTTAATTTCACCGTTAATGCATCCGCTTAGGCAAATAATTCCTTGTGAATATTTATCTAAGAGCTCTTTATCAAGCCGTGGCTTATAATACTGACCTTCCAAATGCGCCTGGCTAACAAGCTTCACCAAATTCTCATAACCACGAACATCCTTTGCCAAAAGCGTGAGATGATGCGCATTGGGCAATCCAGGCACTCTTTTCTTATCTTTCATGGATCCAGGTGCCAAATAAACCTCACAACCAATGATTGGTTTTATCCCGGCCTTATTGGCCTGCTTATAAAAATCTATTGCGCCATATAGATTTCCATGATCGGTCATTGCTACTGCCGGCATCTTACATCGCTGTGCTTTAGTCATAAGATCACCAATGCGCACGGCCCCATCGAGTAATGAATACTCAGTATGAAGATGCAGATGAACGAACGAATCAGACATTATGTTTTAAAAGCCTATCATTAGGTAGTAATAAAGGCAGGCCCTTCTATCAAGCTTGTTCGTGCAGAACAAAAAGATTTTCAGAATTCAAGCAACCAAATCAGCTAA
>JABSSR010000431.1 GCA_013213965.1 Verrucomicrobiales bacterium
AAGTTTTTTTCTCCAGTTCAAGTAAGGACGCGCCGCTGTCCTGCCCTTCTTCAGATTCGTCATGGAAAGTGCATCCGGAAACGGTGCAGTCTTCACTACTGACGAGGCGCACTCCGGTCCCCATGGAAGGTGTGTGTCTGCGGAAATGATTTGAGCCGACCGTGACCAGGCGTGAATTCTCAATTAACAGGTTGCGATTCGTGCATGAATAGATGGTGTTTCCACTGACCGTCACTCCATAGACTCCACTCAGGTGTACGTTATTCTCCTGAGAGCCGATAACGTTTCCGGAAATGGTGATGAGCCCGGGCGGGCGGCTCTCATCTCTTTTCTCGAGGATCCGGATGTTCGCACCTCCCGCAGAGCTGGTGGCCTGGATCGTGTTTGAATTGATCGTCACTTCGTTGACACTTGAATCCTGAGCAGTGGCGTCGATCCAGATTTCCGCTGTCGGCTCGGAAGTGAGTTTTTCGTGAGTTTTTGCATTATTATACTCAATATCATTGCCGGTAATTTGCAGGTTACGCACTTCGGATCCCTCGATCCGGATCCCTCCAAGACGATTGTAGCTGATGTGTGAGTTTGAAACGTTGATCTGATGCAGGTTGACGCGGTCCAGATACAGGCCAACGCCGGTATTGTGATAGAGGTGGCAATGTGATATGACCACATTTCTGTTTCGTTTAACTAGGTGGATGCCGTGCCGCATGCGGCGAACCATGACACCCTCAAACAAAGATTGCATCGTTCCCAGGAGTTCAAACCCGTCAGCTTTGGGATTTTTTCCCTCCAGGGCAATGTTCTGAACTGTCGGCATGCGTTCCTGATTCCAGACGCCCGGCTTCACGCTGCTCGGGTCTCCTGTGCCTTGATGTGCGCCGGTTAACCGGAACGTCGGCCCTTCTCCGGCCATGATGATTGTGGATGTTCCGGACTCGCCGCTGATCGCGACTGGTCCCTTAGCGCTAAGAGGGATATCGATGGTACCTGATATGAGGTAATCGCCGGCGGGAAAAAAGAGCGCACCGTCTCCCTTTTCAACCGCGTGCCGGATAGCCTCGGTATCATCTATTGTTCCATCACCGTTAGCGCCAAATTGTCGGACATCACTCATGGTAATTAGTATGAACACTTTTATTTTCGTGGGAAACTCTAAAAGATGCGTATTAAAGACTAATTTATTGGTACAGAGAGTGGGTCTGTTGGTTCGAATCCAACTGCCGGAGTCAGCCTCAAATCTTGACTGCTATTTTAGTGACTAGTGAGGTTTTAAAGCTTTGTGTTTTCTGTATACCAGTCGCGCTAAAAAGTATCCCGCAATCACGTCCACAAGGTTATGCTGGTGAGTTAAAACGGTGGATATGACAATTAGCAGACAGAAAAAATTGATGAAAAATTTTGTAATGGCCGTGTTGGCATAAGAGACAAAAGTATAAGCCGTTGTGACAGCAAATGCGACATGAAGGGACGGAACGTTATTGTGATCGAGGTTGAGAAAGTCAGCAAAACGAAACACATTGGCAAATGCCCCAGTAGGTTCGATCTCAGAGTAACCGTCCCGCGTAGGGAGTAGAATGAAAAAAGCTGCTGCGATAACCAGTTGTATTCCCAGGCAGCGAACGTAGTTCCAATAGGCTCGGCGCTCGCGAATAATGAATGAGGATAACATCATCGCCGGGGGCAGCATACTATAAGGCAAAGACATCATCGGAACGAACGGGATCATCTGTTCAAATGGAAAATCGCATCTTAAGCGAAACGAGTGTAATCCCGTTAAGTATGATGCTCCGCCATAGAAAATAATGAAGACAAGAAGTGAACCCAGTCCTACTAAATTACAAAAAATATAATAATTTAATCCGGGCCACGCCAAGAATGGAGTAGTCTTATCTGCTTTAACTATACTTACTTCTTTCAGTTTGAATCTTTTGTATTTGGTTAGTTTTTGCGGAGGTGTCTTTACCTCTAACATTTCTTAACATAAATGTCGGTTTTTTCTAATCTGTTATTCTTTTGATTTCTCACTTATTGTTCAAGGTAATGCGTTTATCTTATGTGAAGACATTAGCTTTCCTCTTGCTGGCCCTATCTGCTGATGCCGAGTCAGACTCAAAGATTGACTACCATTTTAACGGGAATATTTCCCGTCAGGTCCTGGAAAATTACCTCGCGCGGAGTTCAACTTTCGGCTCGCTCCTGCACCTGACCCTGGACGATGACCTGCGCATGATCAAAAATACGGGGGTCAAGTTCGCTGGACGCGCGGTCTGGATGTGGGGAGGAGAGTCCAAAATTGATGATCTGGTCAGGAGAGGGGAGCCCTTTGCTAAAAGGATCCACGCGATCGATCCGGACATTATCCTGCAGGGAGCTATCTTTGAGGTCATTTCCAGGGACGTGGACAATGTGCCTGTCCCGGCCACTAAATTTGAAGAGTTCGGCGTG
>JABSSR010000432.1 GCA_013213965.1 Verrucomicrobiales bacterium
GTGGCCGGCGGAACGGATCCGCACGACGAAAACAGCAAGGGAGTGGTGCCTCCCCCGTTCCTTTACCTGGATTTTGAAGGAGGTGCAGCAGACATGAGCCGGAGCGGGCTTGATGGTGTAGTTGACGGAGCAGTTAGCTTTAATGTTGACGGAGCACCTGAAGGTTCTACTCCGAGAAGCGGAGCAAGTTTCACTGGAGGCCACATTGACGTCCCCGGACTGGACATGAACGCAATGATCCGCGACTTCGAGGACGGCAGTTACACGATGAGCGCATGGATCAAGCCTTCTGCCGTTGACGGCGAGCGCTTCTTCTTCGGTCAAACCAACCAGGGCATCCACCACGGTATCCGACAAGGCGCCCACCTGCACAGTGCGCACTGGGGAGCGGACTGGAGCGCGCAGACAGTCCTTACGCCCGGCGAGTGGATCCACGCGACGTTCGTTTATGACGGTGCGGCTGACTCGGCAACAATCTACCTCAACGGTGAACTGGACGGAGGCCCAACTGCTCAGCGTGCACCGAACGGTGACGGTCACCTGATTGTCGGTGCCCGCAACAACGGTGACGCTTCATACCACGGACTCATTGATGATGTGGCAATCTGGAGGGAACTTCTATCAGATGGAATGATTCAGGCTCTGGCAAACGGTATAAGCCCGATCGGAGCGACCCAAACTGACGGGGACGGGGATGGTCTCCCGGACTACTGGGAAGACAAGTTTGACGTTGATGACCCCGAAGCCGACAATGACAACGACGGACTGACTAATGCCGAAGAGTTCGCAGCAAAAACGAACCCTAACGTAACCGACTCGGACGATGATGGACTCAGTGACAGCGACGAAATCAACATTCACAACAGCAGCCCATTCCAAGCAGATGAAGACGGGGACGGACTAAACGACGGGGACGAAATCGCTGCGGGCACAAACACTGCCAAAGCTGATACTGACGAGGACGGTTACGGGGACGGATTTGAGTTAGAAAAAGGAAGTGACCCTCTTGACTCATCCAGCACCCCTTCAGCAGCGGATTCTCTTGTTCTTTATCTCGACTTTGAAGATCAGGTTGATGACCAATCGGGTCACGGAAACAACGGCACGATTCTTAACGATATTAGCTTCGAGTCGGATCCTCTTTCCAATACTGGCATAGCGTTATCCTTGGCCGAAGGGGGAGGAGAAAATAACGGGGTCAGGATTCCTGGAACAGACCTTGGAAGCAACCCCTTCACCCTGTCTTACTGGATCAAGCCTACCACTGCGCAAGCAAATGCCGGACTGGAAAGGGTAACGAGTCGAGGAGGTGACCAGTTTGAGACTGCCGTCGGAGATGCCGGCGCAGTGGGCGGAACCACCTCAGAAACTGGCACGACCCTCAGTTATTACTGTGGCGGATGCGGCTGGAGAGTTACTAACGTGCCGATCACGGTTGGTGAATGGGTCCACGTGACTTGGGTTATATCACCTGATTCCACCATACTTTATATCAACGGTGAAGAGGCTTACACCGGCATCGGCATCACTGGTCCTGGAACCAATGATTTTTTCATCGGAACCCGCCACAACCAAGTCGAGGGATTCGAAGGTCTAATCGACGAACTGCGAGTTTACTCTGAACCCCTCTCCGCACAAAACGTGCTGGACGTCTTTAATGATACTGGGGAAAATTATATCTTCCAAATTCTCGAATTGGAGCACGATGAAGAAACCCCAAAAACGACTATCACTTGGGCCTCAAAACCAGGAAGAATTTATTCAATTGATTTTTCTAATGACTTAAAAATATGGTCAGAAATTGATGACAGTATCGTTTCCGGAGGAGAGACGACATCTTTTGTTGATGATTTTTTCGCTGCTGAAAATCTGCGAAACGGTTTTTATCAGGTCAGAGAAAACTAATGACTCTGTTTCTCGCTTCGCCCAACGAAGCATATATAAAGAACAAACTTTATTTTGCTCAATTATCTTTTAGGCTTTAGCCTAGAGTCTTGCAGCGATCCGCAAGCAATTGCAAGGCACGGACAAAATCCCACGCCGGTATATTGGCCTGCATCTCATTGATCAGTAACATCAAACGCTTAGCAGAATCCTTCGCACGATCCATGTCATCGTCCTGAAGAGCTTTAATCAATGCGTTCAGCCTTTGGGTAAAAGGTTCATTAAGTTCCTGCAATTTACGGCCATGAATATTATTTAGACCGCTGATAACATCGGAATAAGCTTTTTGAAGCTCATTAGCTGCATGAGCTAACACTTTTATTTCTTGATCAACCGTAAGCTGATTAATTACCTCTGCTCCCTCTACATTGGAGGCGGAGTCAGAAGCAATAGCCTCTCTGCCCCGAACCAGAGGAGAAGAAGTAGGACGTAACCGCTTGAGCAGCCACGAGTTCATAAGGTCTGTTGAAATGGTCAAAGTTCCAGTAGCCATGATTTACTAGTTAGATGGGCTGTAAAATCAAAAAGTCACAAAAAAACTAAAAATTTAATAAAATTATTTAATAATTCTAAAATTTCTATAATTATTAACAATTTCAGTGTTTTTGGCCTGTTTTCTAGTGTTTTTGAGTAAATAAATTCCAGATTTTAAGAAAAATAAATTCCTAGAAACCCTATTTTTACTGATTCTTAACTATTTAAAATTTCTCTCAAAAAAGGAGATGTTCTGCTCGTTTTAGAACGAATTACCTGTTCCGGTCGGCCCTTTGTTACTATCTGACCTCCTCCTTCACCCGCTTCAGGACCAATATCTATAATGTAATCTGCTTCGGCCATGATGCTCGTATTGTGTTCTATTACAATGACAGTGTGTCCTTCATCAACAAGTGCATGCAAGACCCTAATAAGGTTTACCACATCATTGTGATGCAAGCCGATAGTTGGTTCTTCAATCAAATAAAGATTGGAACAAGAGCCTGTTGCACCTTTCATCTTTGCATTGCGTGCTCTGCTTTGGCCTTTCCGAATTTCCGCAACCAGCTTAATGCGTTGAGCCTCTCCTCCACTCAACGTTGTGCTTGGCTGACCAAGGCTGAGATAACCTAATCCTGTATCACTTAAAAGAGCCAGGGTAGTATGGATTTTTGGGTGAGCTTCAAAAAATATACACGCTTCGGACACGCTCATTTTCATGATCTGGGCAATGTTCTTTCCATTAAAAAAAATCTCCAGCGTTGCTCTATTGTATCGGTCCCCTCGGCACTCTCCGCATTCGACCCAAGTAGTGGGCA
>JABSSR010000433.1 GCA_013213965.1 Verrucomicrobiales bacterium
ACCAAATACAGAACGGATCTCGGAAGGAGCTTCCATCTTCGGATCAAAAGTCTCAAATTGCGAAGGCCCACCCTGCATATTGAGAATGACCACTGACCTGTCTTTGACATGACCGGAATGCTCTAATCCGAGAGCATTGGTCAGAGTGATCCCGCCAAGCCCCAGAGTCCCTATCCTGAGAATTTCACGCCTACCAAATCCCTCACAATTTCGGGTAAGATCATCTGAATAGAGCGTCAACATTATCTCATAAAGTTAGAGAATTAACTATTTATGGCAACTCAAGACTGAAACTGACAAGATCGGACAATTAAGTTTTAAGGACTCCGCTTAAGAAAAACCGTAAAAATGACCAGCGCTCCCAAAACTAAAGCGCAACAAATCCCAATCACTCTATTTAAACTACTCTGACCGATCTTTGGTTCCAAGAGAGAATCAATCTGATCAGATGTAATTTCGTCTTCCGAAACCAAATCCGATGATCCTGATAAGGTCTCCGAAGGTGGAACAGTAGAAAAATCCGGGAACCGAGTATCGGAACCGACAAGATCTCCTACACCCTCCAGTGGTGGCAGAACCTTGTCGACAATGATCTCACTACCGACAAGAAATTTCGTCCAATTTGTATTCATTATCAGATCAATTCCGGGATTTTCACGTTTAACCTCACAGGAACAGGCTCCACAAAGATAAGAGCAAGCCTCTAGCATCAGTTTCTCACTCATTATCGAGGCAGGGATCCCGTCGAATGTCCTACCCCGGCCAAAGATCGGAAATATTAAAGGTTCGTCAGGGCTCTCCTCTATCAGTTGCGGGACAAATGAAGTGAGCATCTTTAAGAAAAGCTTTTCCTTCGGATCGTTTTGCTTGATGCGTATCACATCAAAAGAAATCTTCAGAGGAATCGTTGACCGAAGAACATCCTCCACGTCCACCTCACCAGTCGCTACCCTGTCAAGTTCACCAGGACCTACGACCCCGTCAGGTATCTCGATGAACTTAATGACTTCGTTCAAATATTTCCAAAGTCTGGTCTCTGCGTCCTTATCTTTTGCTTCATCACCTGATTCAATGAGCGCCCATACTGCAGACTCACCGGAAATTATCTTCTCCAGGATCGCTTTTCGTGCAGGAGAATTTATAATTCGATTCAAAGTTTCCTTCGTTAAATTTCCATTCCACAAAGGATCATCCACGTTCAAGAACGGGTTACCTTTTCCAACACCCCACGGATAATAAAGATGCCCAATAATGCTCCCTTCGGGAACGTTAACATTCCCGTACCTCGCATGATCCGATTCGGTCATTTTTCCAATATCAATGACCACAACTTCAAGGTTCACGTCATCCCCTATTTCATCAATCAAGGATTGTTGTGCCTCGGTAAGCTCTCCCTTAGAAAAGACAGCAAGTTCGTATTTGTCCGCGGACCAACGCTCAAGCGCATAACGGAAGACCGGGACCTGACAAGCTTCAAGTAAACTCAAGGCCAATGAATAACAGCAAAAAATAAGAACAGAAACTCTTGTAAATAAAGTCATTATCGTGAGGGGATGCCCCGATCAATTATACATCATATAAAATATATTAAATTTCATTTCTTGGATACAATAAATCTTCCTGAAGAACATGTAAGCTAGTCTAGTTGATACGATGGACCTGAACTGCATTGATTAAAGGCATCCTTGAAAGATCTGAAGGTCCGGACCTGGAACTTAATTCAATGGTCAGGTCCTTCTCTATTTCGACTACAAATTCCTTCCATACAGCACGATCAGATTGACCCGATTCATTTAAAATATCATATCCTTCCAGAACCTTATTACCATTCAGTGTCATATCAAAAACACGCTGACCAGGCTCATCTCCTGGTAAGGCCGAGAATCCAACACGTATCCTATATGAAAACTTTCCTAGTTCCGGAGTCGTGACAGGTATCACGCAATTCTGCATGCCACGCAAACAGCTGGCAAAGACAAAGGGGATCTTCGTGTTGGCAATGGGAGTATAATTAGCGCTCCGCTGGACCGGACCACCGCCTTCCAAGAACGTCGGAACCGCATCAAACTGCAGGAGTAATTGGTGCTGGCCCTTGCGGGGAATGATCCACAGATTGCCTTCGTTGTCCCTCCTTTCACCGGTCCCACCCAAATCAAGGTTCAAGTGCCTGA
>JABSSR010000434.1 GCA_013213965.1 Verrucomicrobiales bacterium
AGCGTCAGTGATAGCAGGGTTAAAAGTAGAACAGTTAAGATGTTAGACATTGTATTATAATTAGAATTTTATCTCTTAATGCCTGAAAATAGCAATGACTATCACAAGCACACATCATTAATTTTTGAAACCGGGAATTCTTAACTGGTCAGACTGTGAGCATCTCACTATAAAATGTCTTTAATGACAAAAGTGATTATTAATGTATGTCCTCTGTTCATTTTCTCTTTTTGGATAGGTTCTTTGTCAGAGGCACAATCTCTTGGTCCTGAAGAGAATCATCCTCGCTCGTCATACTCCCAGTACTCTGAGAAAGAGATTGCAGTTCAGGTTGCCGCGGTTCGTGAGAGTAGACCTCAGATGCATCGCGGAGGTTGGCAATGGGATCGTCTCCTTGAAAGGTACATAGACAGCGGAAGGAAAGATCCTAATGAATTGAAGATTCTTCGTGCTTATCTGTTGAGCATCCTTGATCGTTATCAGGAAGCAAAGGACAAGGGAGAGGAGATATCATTTACCCTTTTTTACAACCATAGATCATGGGGAAGTGGTGGAAGGATGAGGATCTACGAGGAACTGGTCAGGCAGAACATGCTTTCTGAGTCTGAGAAGCGAGATTTCAGAGCATTGGTCCTGCACAGTCTCCGAGCTGATTTTAAGGACTATGCTGCACTGGAAAGGGGAGTCAATAATCGGCCTTACGGGATCAATGGTGGGCCTGCTCTCGCGGTAAAGATGTTCCCTGACCATCCTAACTCTGTTCGTCATAAGGCATGGCTTGATGCTTTGTGGAGAGAATTAATCGAGTATGGAGACATGACCGAGACCAATTATTATCCTTATGGTCCGCTTTACATTCAAGGTCTCATTGACATGGCCTATGGCATGAACAAATTTCAGACTGATAGAAAATTTCTATACTCTCATTTTCGAAGGTACCTCTATTATGTGCATGGTGGTGGGGTAAGGGGTAACCCGAATTCTAGTGCTAATATTATTCAGAGACAACGTGCAAAAATTTATGCCGATCCGTGGAATGCTGAATATTATGGCGGCGCCGAGCAGGTCAATGATGGGCACGTCTGGTATCGCGTGGCAAAAGAATTCAAGGATCCCGAGTTTCTCTGGGCATCAGAGCAGGTCTGTCTTGGTGGTCGTCCTCCGCAAGGTCATAAGGTTCCAAAACAGTACCTCGAAGCCTATAAGAAAAGATACTTTTGGTTCATTGAGAGAGGCATCGAACCGAAGGTCCCTCAAGGAGGGTCAGGGATAAGTTATTACAGTCCGTTAAAACATAAGATCCCTGAACGTCTGTATTTGTGCCCTGGACGGGAGAGTGGTCAGCCATTCGCATCTTTTTTTATCTATGACAGGAATAATAATTACATGCACTACTGTGATGATTCTGACGGTAAGCTTTATGAATATTGTGTGGACGGTGCAAAATTTCTTCATACGTCCGGCAAGTACACGAGCGGTCGATCCGGTACCGGTGAAACTGCTTATGATATGTTATCGGTATTACCGCCTGATATGCAGTTTCCCATAAAGGAGGGATTCGGTATGGATGAACCGACTGGAGAGGCCTGGAAGATGGCTTCAATGTCCATAAAACTGACTCTCAATTCGAGGGAAGGACCTGACTCTAAGAATTGGAAGTTTGATAATAAAGTAGGGTTGTTTCGTCGGACCGATCAACCCGAACTTGGATACTCTCATGGAAACATGGATGGCTACTGGCAATTGAATAATGACTATAATCTTAATTCTTTGCGCATTGGTCCGTTCCCATCAGGTACGAAAATTCAAAATTTGAGAATCGCGGGGCCGAAGGGTGAAAAAATTATAGAGTCTTTCAATTCTATTTCCGATGATCTCATCATTGAGTTGGTTCAGGGTGAGGACCGTGTTCGACTCAATGGAAAGATGCGGGATATTGCATGCAGGATAGTGAAAGGTGGGAGAAGACCCGGAAAATGTATTGAGGTGGGAGATATTGGGGAGGGGAATGGCATCACTTTTGTTCTCAATGGCCTTGATGAAAATTTTGATGGGCAGAACGAATTCACCAGAATGTCATATGATTTCAAAGGTAGATCCGGAGGAGGCATCACTCCCAACGTGAGAACGAATCCTCGTTACTTTACTCCCTTATGGCACCGAGGGGCCATCCTCGTACGCGATGATCTTCGAGCCGAGAATGAGGGTGAGGATTCTTTTGGCCAGTTTACTATGCGAAATTATTATGGGGCCAACAGTAAATGGTTACGGCAGACTGTGCTGACTGCGGAGGGGTACCTCATTGTCCGTGATCATTATGTGCCCTGTTCGGACGTGGATGGATACGTTGCATCGCCCTGTTGGTCCATTGCTGTGACGGATCAAAAATCAAAGGATGGAGCTCATTGGTTTGATGCTCCTGCGCGGGACCATGCCTGGTGGCAGAAAAAGAAAAAGAGAGTCATTCTGTATCTTCATCCACAGAAAGGGCAAGAAATTGAACAGGTCAGGACTCGAACATCTCAAGACATTGGAGGAGTTAATGTGATGAATACTTTTTCCAAGGCAACTCTCAAGTCGGGTCAACCCTCGATTTGGCTCAGTGTTTTTCGTCCTTACGATGAGGGTGAAGACAAAACAAAATTGGCCAGTCAGATTAAAACTCTCGTTGATAATGAAGGGAACGTTTCAGCAAAGATAGGTAATTTGCGAGTTTCCATAGCCCATGACGGGTCATGGCAGGTCAAAAGATGAGAATTGATGAGTTGCTTTTTTTATTTAAAAGTTGCCTCGCTGAAATCTAATTTGTAGATGGTTCCTTTGTCGTACCCTATTGCGTAGAGGTTGTAACTCCGGTCTCTACCAAAGGCAACGATCCGGTCCGGGCATTGGCCTATTTCCCTTATGCTTTCCAGTTTCCGGTTACTTTGAGTTAATCCCCATATCTTTTTTGATTGATAATCTGCACAAATATAAACGCCTTCGAAGGAACTCTTTTCATTGGTCTTTGATCGGATCACATATCCCCCAGTGATGGAAACACCATGCGAGCGACGGAAGGAGATTATTGGAGCAATAAAATTACTATCCTCTTTCCTGTATTGAGTTGAGAACAGTTCGAAACCCTCATAAACGTTCCACCCGTGATTTTCTCCTGCACGGACAATCGTGACTTCCTCGAAACGGTTCTGTCCAACGTCACCTACCCATAAATCTCCATTAAATGAGTCAAAACTGAATCTCCATGGCTGACGCAGTCCGTAGGCATATATTTCACGAAGGACTTTTTTGTTGGGATGATTATTAAAGGGGTTCCCTTTCGGAATTGAATAGGATTTTTCTTGTTCTTTCTTATTCACATCGATCCTTAATATCTTTCCTGAAAATGATTCCAGATCCTGAGCATGGCCTAGCGGATCTTCTTGCGGACCTCCATCACCCATCCCAATGTATAAATAACCGTCCGGGCCAAATTCTATACCACCTCCATGGTGAAACTGGGTGGCAACTTCAAACTCTAGAATTTTTTTGGTAGGCTTTCCCGAGTCCTTTAGATAATTTTTGGAGGCAATCCTTTCCCCTATTGCCATGCCTCTGTAGTTTTCTGCCTTTGTCTCATACATCAAATAATATTTTCGGTTTTCAGAAAATTCAGGGTGAAATGCAAAACCAAGCAGTCCTTCGTCATTTGTCACATAGACCTCATCCGGTATGGCAACGAATGGAATTTTCTTTTCG
>JABSSR010000435.1 GCA_013213965.1 Verrucomicrobiales bacterium
AGTTGCTAATTGGTTTTGCTCTTTAAGCGTATTAGAAATTTCAATGGCTTCTCCAATGACTTTTTTGAGTTCATCATTCTCTTCTTGAACTTTAGCAAGGTGAAGCTCTTCCTCTACCAAGAGTCCTTGAGTTTTTTCTTTGGAGGAAACTAAAAGATCCAATTCCGTTTTCTCGGATTCCAGTAACTGACTTGTTTCTGAGAGATCCTGCGTTGACGCTGCAAGCTTATCTTCAATGGATTTCGACTCGGCGGAAATATTTTCAAATTCAGTCTGTAGATTACCCAATTCCTGCGCAATCTCTTGCTTGCTGGATTGAAGGTTGGCTAGTGAGGATTTAACAGATTCGAGTTTGAATTCAGTTTCTGCCTTATCAGTTAGAGTTTTGTTGTAACCATCGATGTCCTTTCCGAGGACAGTTTTGAGCTCTTCAAGTTTTTGATTCTCGGCTTGGCTCTCAAGAATTTCTTTATCAAGTCTTTTAATTTCTTCAGTCCGTTGTTTCAGTTCTTCCTGTGCCTGATCAAGCTTGGACTTCGTCCCCTTCAATTTGTTTTTGTTCTCTCGCAACTCTTCAATATTTTTTATCAGAGAGTTTTTTTCCTTGGACAAAAGGCCCCGGTCATTTGATAACTGCTGAATCTTTTCCTGTAATTCTTCTGCCTCTTTCTCAGCAGCAACTTTGGTCTGCTTTTTTAATTCTTTAGTTTTATCTACATCGCTTTGAAGTGATGAGAATTTCCCAGTAAGTTCGTTAAATTCCTCCTCAAGTTCTGATTTTAATACTCGGACTTTTTCATACTGAGTAGTCGTTTCCTGATATTTGGATTCTTTGGTTTTAATAGCTTTTTTCTTTTCAACCAGAAGCACTTTAGCCGCTTCACGGGCGTCCTTGATTTGTTGGACGTCCGTCTCTAATTCATCCAGTGCAGTTTTAGCTTCCTTATTTGCTAAAGCAATTTTATTGGCAGCAGCTGATTCAGCAGACTTAATTGATTTGGTTATTTCTGCTTCGACTACTTTCTGATTTTTTCTTGCCGCAGAAGTCTTCTCTTTTATCGATGAATTTTCCTTGAGAAGCCTTGCCGATTCCTTTTCAAGGGACTCAATTGATTGTATGAGACTTTGGAATTCTGTCTCTCGTTTTTTAAGGTCTAAAATTTTTGCTTTTCGTTTCTTGATCTTGCCTTTCAGGGCATCAGCTTTCTGGTCTAGGTTCTTATTTTTCTTTTTATACTTTTTAAGACTATCCTCAATTTTTTGCGGGTTTTCCGCAGCATTAACCTTTAATTGAAGTTTTGAATTAGTATTTCTGAGATTACGAATCGTGTTTTGGTATGCAACGATATCTTTCTCTAATTCTGTTATTTTTGTCTCGGCTCTATTTGTCGTGACGGCTCTCTGAGGTTTCCCAGCTTTTTGAACCCTCTGCTGTGGAGGGCTAACTGCTAACTTCTCGGCCTTCTGAACTTTTTTTCGGGCTTCAGGGGGCCGGGCTTTAACAAGTTTTTGAGGGGCGGGTTTTTTGAAAGCCCGGGCAACTGGAGCAGCGTCCTTGGCCGTGTCTTTTTTGTTTTCTACAAGGTCCGAGCCTTGACTACTAACATTGCTAGCCTCACAAAGAATTTCGGCTTTGAGTTTGCCGAACTGAATTTGATCACCATTGAACAAGGGCTTTCTTATGATCCGTTCTTCGTTCACCTGAGTCCCGTTCGGAGAACCCAAGTCAAAGACTTCGTACTGTTCTTCTGAATGGACAAAAAGAATTTCTGCGTGGAAAGGTGAGACGCTCGGATGGTCAATGACGATTGAATTGTTAGGGTCTCGACCAATGGTCGTGAGGTCTCCAATCAATTTAAATGGAATGGTCTTTTTTGGAGATACCTTGAAATTCAATTCAGCCATTATTAGCTAGCGAAATTTATGATGAATGATCGTTTGTAAATTTTAGGGTTCTGATTTTACAGAGAATCTGCATTCTCTTGAAGATACGATGCTACACCTTCTTCGGTAGGCTGCATGTCGGGCTTGGTTGGGTTCCAGCCTGCCGGGCAAACTCCAGCTCCTGAAGCGGTATGAATGGCAGCGTCAAGTAATCTTAGAGTATCATCAATGTCTCTACCGATTGGTAAGTTGTTCACGGTTTCACTTTGCACGATACCGTCCGGATCAATGATGAAGGTTCCGCGGAGCGCGAAAGTGGTATCTTCGTGAAGAAGGTCATAAGCATTTGTGAGAGTCCTTTCCTCATCGCAGAGGAGGGGATAACCGACAGATCCTATACCACCTTTTTCAATTGCTGTGTTGCGCCAGTTAGCGTGCGATTCTGCATCATCAATAGAAACACCCAAGACTTGGGCATCTCGCTTTTCAAATTCACCTACTCGATGATCGAAAGCGATAAGTTCGGATGGTCAGACAAATGTAAAATCTTTTGGATAGAAGAAGAGCACAACGTATTTGCCTTTGAAGTCAGACAAAGAAATTTCTTTTTCTGAACCGTCCGGCATTACAGCGTTGGCTTTGAAATCAGGGGCAGGTTTATTTACAAGAACAGACATATAAAAAATAATAGTTTTTTAATTAATAAGGGCGATCATTTTGCCCTATGCAGTGATGATATTGCAATAAAACTCGTGAGAATTTCTCACTATGTTATGCAATACATTCCAGATATGGATGTTATGAATCCAGGACCCGAAATTTTGGCTAAGATGCCTTTTTTTGACCTAAATTAAGCAGCAGGAATGCTGAGCCAGAAAACAGTCGTATTGTCTGCGCTGTGAACCCCTAAATTCATTCCCATTTGTCTAGATAGGACAGTAGCAGTGGTCAGTCCAATTCCGAAATGTGAACTGTCCTTTGAACTGTAAAAAGGTTGCCAAATTTGTTCTAGTTTATCGTTGGGTATAGTGGTTCCCGAGTTTTTAACTAAAATATCGACACAATTCTCTTCGATTGGAGAAAAATCCCCGGGGTTATGGATTTCCATCGATGCTTTTCCATTTCCTTCGCTGGACGCATCGGCTGCATTTGCCATCAGTTCGGACAGAATATTTTTTAGACGTGATGGATCCACATTCACTTTGGTCACTTGTCTCGGGCATTGAATACTTATTGGAATGTCCTGTTTATTAAAGGGTTCTTTGAGATTATCTTCCAGCATCGAGAGAAATTCAGACAAGAGCAGCTCTTGTTGGGTGATTTGTGAACAGCCACCCGCGGGCAGGATGCGCTCAGACAAATCAGATGCATTGGTTGCCGCTTCTTTCATGTGGCTGATATTTTCTATAACTGTTTCATCCAGAGTCTCATCCATCATTATCAGACTGGAAAAGCCTTGAATGACTGCGAGCAAATTATTGAGTTTGTGAGTCATTCCCCTTAGCAGGAAGCCATAAAACTCTGAATTTTCTCCGTCTATTACACTAAATTGATCAGCAAACGTAAAATCAGATTTTGGAGTCACAACGCCTATTGTATTTTCCATAAAAAATATAAGTTTCCACAAATTAGTTGGTCATGGCATTTTAGCCAGCCGAAAATATAGAAAAATTCACTCTCAGAACTGCGCCATTAAGGCTCATTGGAGTCGAATTTCATGAGCCGCTGCAATTTTTAGTATTTCGGAGCTCTCGCCTGACTCAGGAATGGTTTCCAGAATGAGTTCACCTTCTTCACCGAAACCAGAAGCGTAGCCTATTAGATTATTGCCGTTAGGAAGTGTGACTTGAATTTTGTTACCATGAATGACGCTTAATTTTTCAATTTCATC
>JABSSR010000436.1 GCA_013213965.1 Verrucomicrobiales bacterium
TAGCGATTGCGGCTTCAATTGCCGGTTTGATAATTTTTTCTTCTTCGTTCGATCCAAAGAGTCCGCCTTCACCGCTGTGAGGATTGAGTCCGCAAACCAGAATTTTGCGGGATTTTGGATATTGTAAAACATTTAAGGCATCAGCAGTTAGATTAATGACTTCCAGAATCCTTTCGGTGGTTATGCTGGAGCAGGCTTCTCGAAGGCCTAAATGGCACGTGACAAATGTCGCAGTGATTTCTTTTGAGTTCTGCATCATGCAGTAACGAGATGATTCAGTTTTTTCTGCAAGAATTTCTGTATGACCTGGATAATTATAACCTGCCTTATGTAAAGCATCTTTATTTATCGGACCCGTTGTGAGTGCATCCATCTTTCCATCAATGACTGATTTGATTGCTTCATCTAAGTAATCCCAGGAAGCCTTTCCTGATTCTTTTGAAATTTCCCCCTCCTTTAGATTCTCAACATTTATTGAGTGAATATCTAAAATTCCAGGTTCTTTGATAGGGGTTTTGTGTTTAGTCCAGTCATTAAATTTGATAATGTTTTTTGGAAGACTGAGTCCAATTCTCTGTGCGATTAATTCCATTATTCTCGAATCTCCGAAAATAATTGGAGTGCACTCCTTTAAAGATTCTATTTCATTGAGCAGCCTCACACATATTTCTGGCCCGATCCCTGACGGGTCACCCATAGTGACGGCTATCCTTGGCTTGTCTTTCATTGTTGAAGTTGCTGGGCGCTTTCCCCAGATAATCTAAGAAAGTATCTCTCTAACGATGTTTCCATGAACATCAGTCAGTCTGAATTCTCGTCCCTGAAATCTATACGTCAATTGCTCATGATCAAAACCAAGCAAATGAAGTATAGTTGCATGAAGGTCATGAACATGGACCTTCCCATCAATGATTCCGAAACCGAGCTCGTCCGTTTTACCGTGTATGTAGCCTTTCTTTACGCCTGCACCGGCCATCCACATGGTAAAGGCATCAATGTGGTGATCTCTGCCTGTAGTTTTTCTTGATTCACCCATGGGGGTTCTTCCAAATTCTCCACCCCATATTACTAGGGTATCCTCTAGGAGTCCTCTTTGTTTTAAATCAAGTATCAATGCTGCACTCGCCTGGTCGACATCCTTACATACTTTCTCAAAGTCTTTATCAAGCGTTTCGCCTGGTCCACCATGAGAGTCCCAATTGGAATGATAGAGTTGCACAAATCTTGTCCCTCTTTCAATGAGTCTTCTGGCAAGTATGCAATTATTTGCGAACGAAGTTTCTCCCTTTTCAGCGCCGTAAAGTTCCATTGTTTTCTCGGATTCCTTTGAGAGGTCCATGAGTTCTGGTGCGCTACTCTGCATTTGGTATGCCATCTCATAAGAGTTGATTCTGGTGAGAATTTCCGGGTCCCCAACATCATTCAGTCTAATTTTATTGAGATCACGAATAGTGTCATAAAACTTCCGTTCTCTATTCCGACGCATGCCCTCAGGACTCTTCAAGTAAAGTATAGGGTCACCTTTACCTCGGAAAGGGACGCCTTGGAATGATGTCGGAAGAAAACCGCTAGCCCATAATGAATTACCGGCGCGGGGCCCTCTTGGTCCGCTTTGAAGTACAACGAATCCCGGGAGATTATTCGATTCGCTGCCGAGTCCGTACGTGACCCAAGACCCCATGCTTGGTCGTCCGGGGGCTTGAAAACCAGTATTCATGAATAACTTGGCCGGGCCATGATTAAACACGTCGGTGGTCATTCCTCTTAACCATGTGACCTCGTCGACGATCTTACCCATGTGTGGCATGGTTTCTCCAATAGTCATTCCGCATTGACCATAACGTTGAAATTTTCTGATAGACCCGAGGAGCTTTTCAGTACCTTTTAGAAAGGCGAAACGTCTTCCTTCGAGGAGGCTCGGGGGAGGGGCTTCCCCGTTCAGTTCGTTCAGCTTTGGTTTGTGCTCGAAGAGTTCAAGCTGACTCGGGGCGCCTGCCATGAACAAGTAGATGACGTTCTTTACTTTCGCCTTCAGAGGAGCTTTTCTCGAAGACATTGGGTTACTGGGATCAATCTGCGGGATGTGTTTTGCTTGAGAGTACGTTCCTAAAAGTTGATTTAGTGCCAGGGATCCAAGGCCGATTCCGCAGTTCCCAAAGAATTGTTTCCGTGTTTGTTCTTTAAGATAATTCATCACTACTCTCTGGTTATGAAGTTGTCAGTATTTAGAATGACCCTTGATACTGCCACTAGAGCAGCGGCCTGGTTCAAGGGAATGGTGCTCTCGATAATGGCTTCATTGATTAGGGATCTCGCGTCTTTATCGTCATCTTTGGTGGAAATATCTTTAGCAAATTCAATCGCATAGTTTTTCAACGTTTTAAATTCCCTGTTATTTGGGGTTCTGCTTAATGCGAGTTTGAATGCCAGTCTTATTCTTTCGTCGAGGGTCTTATCAGCTTCTCCGGGTATAGTTTGAATGGTTCTTAGAGCAAGGCCTTGAGCGAACTCCATGAAGGCCGGATCGTTGGAAATGTTAAGAGCTTGTAGGGGAGTATTTGATCTGGCTCTGCGAGTGCAGGTTGTCTGAAAGTCAGGAACATCAAAGGTACCGAATAAGGGATAGGGAGCACTTCTGAAAAAAACTATATACATGCCTCTGCGATAACGGTCTGGGCCGGTCGTTGTGTTCCATTTTTTCTTATTCTGGGTAAAGGCATATATCCCACTGGGTTGAGGAGGTCTGATACCTGGTCCGCCGATTTTCTTTGAAAGTAATCCACTAGCGGACAGTGCGGCATCTCTAATGATTTCAGCATCAAGTCTGATCCTGGATTGTCTGGAGAGTAGATAATTTCGGGCATCTGCTTTCAGGGA